>JBDSGC010000186.1:0-13567 GCA_039919215.1 Thermoanaerobaculia bacterium
GAAGCTCACCGCCACCGAAGCAGTCATCGATATCGGTTACAAGTCCGAAGGTCTTCTCCCGATCGGTGAGGTCACTGGCCTGGACGGGCAGATTCGAATCAAGCCCGGCGACGAGCTCGATGTCTACCTCGAGCGCCTCGAGCACAACAGTGGATACGTAGTGCTCTCCCGCGAAAAAGCGGAGCGCATGCTGGTGTGGGATCGCATTGAGGCAGCTTTCAAGGCCGATGAAGCCATCAGCGGGAAGGTGCTGGAACGCGTCAAAGGTGGCCTGGCCGTCGACGTGGGAGGGGTGAAAGCATTCCTTCCGGGCTCGCTCATCGATACCAAGCCTGTCAAGAATCTCGACGCACTGAAGGGGCACGAGTACCCCTTCAAAATCGTCTCGTTCGACAAAAAGCGCAACAACGTGGTTCTTTCGCGCCGAGCGATCGTCGAAGTCGAGCAGGCCGCGGCGAAGAAGGATACCTTCGGCCGTCTGCAGGAGGGCCAGCTCACTCACGGCGTGGTCAAGAACATCACCGACTACGGCGTGTTCGTCGACCTCGGCGGGGTCGATGGCCTCCTCCACATCACCGATATTTCGTGGGGACGCGTCAATCATCCCTCCGAGTATTTCAACGTGGCCGACGAGATCGAAGTGGTGGTTTTGAAGTTCGATCCCGCTGCCGAGCGCGTGTCTCTGGGGTACAAACAGAAATCTCAGGATCCCTGGTCCGATGTGGTGGTGCGCTATCCACTGGGCACCAAGGTCCACGGCAAAGTCGTCTCCCTGACGGACTACGGTGCGTTCATCGAGCTGGAAGAGGGCGTGGAAGGTCTCATCCATGTCTCCGAGATGTCCTGGACGAAGAAGGTCCGCAATCCATCCAAGCTCCTCAGCCTGGGGTCCGAGGTCGATGCAGTGGTCACCGACGTCAACGTCGCCAATCGCCGCATCTCCCTCTCACTCAAGGCGCTGGAGCAGAATCCCTGGGACACCATCTCCGAACGCTACCCGGTCGGCGCGGTGGTCCAGGGAAAGGTCCGCAACCTCACAGACTTCGGGGCCTTCGTGGAAGTGGAGGACGGAATCGACGGACTGATTCACATCTCCGATATGTCGTGGAACCGCCGCCTGAAGCACCCCAATGAGGTTCTCAAGAAGGGCGACAACGTCCAGGCGCGCGTCATCAACGTCGACGGCGAGAATCAGCGGCTTTCGCTCTCCATCAAAGAATTCCTTCCCAATGAATGGGACAACTTTGCAAAATCGCACAACGTGGGTGACGAAGTCATCGGAACGCTGGCCAAGGTCACCGACTTCGGCCTGTTCGTTCGCGTCGCCGAAGGTGTGGAAGGCCTGGCTCATGTCTCCGAGGTCCAGCGTGACGTGAAGGTCAAGCTGGAAAGCATGTACGAGATCGGCGATCCCCTGCGGGTGCGCATCATCAAGATCGACTGGACCGACAAGAAAATCGGGCTTTCCACGCGGGACGTTGAGCCGTTGACCGAACAGGAGCGGGAGCAGAACGCGCTCCCAGCCGACCAGTCTCACGCAGCGCAGAACGCCGCCCCCACGGAAGACGAGAGCGAGGGAACCGATGAGAAAGCGTCGCACCCCCCATCGGAAACTTCGGACCCTTCCCGGCAGAGTTGAGTGATGCCGCCTACTGATCGCACGCAGCGTCTCGATGTTTGCGCTTCCGGTTTCCGCCGGTGGCAGGCACACCGTCCTCTCGTTTCAGGGGGCCGCACGGTATGAACGAAAAGGTTCCGCTGGATCAGGACTTGGAACTCGACGCCAGCGATGAAAAAGCGGGCGTGATGACCAAAGCGGAGCTCGTAGACGAAGTGGCCCGCGTGGTTCAGCTCACCAAGAAGCAGGCGGAAACGATCGTCAACATCGTCTTCGATTCCATCGTCGATTCGCTCCGCTCGGGACAGAAGATCGAGCTGCGCGGGTTCGGCAGTTTCCGGCTTCGCAACCGCAAGTCGCGTACTGGCCGCAATCCCAAGACTGGTGAGAAGGTGGAAGTCCCATCGAAGAAGATTCCCTACTTCAAACCGGGCAAGGAACTGAAGGAACTGATCAATCAGACCGTCACGGCGCAGCCAGCCGAGGGAGCGGAAGGACACGACGGACCCTCAACTCCTGACCAGTCGTGATTGGCGAAGGCCCGACGGAGCTTCGCCCACCCCTTCCCCCATGGACGTCCTTTTCACCCCCTGGAGGTATTCGTACTTGACCTCGCCCAGAGGCCAGACCCCTTCCGCCTGCATCTTCTGCAGCGCCGCGCAATCAACGACCCCTCGGGAGACCCTCACGTTGTTTCGGAACGAAATGGCGGTGGTGATGCTGAACCGCTATCCGTATACCAACGGCCATCTGATGGTCGCGCCGCGTGCGCATGAGGCCCGCCTTTTTCAAAGCACGGATGACGATCTGCGCATGCTGATTCGTCTGACCGCGGAATCCCAGCGGATCCTCTCCGACGTCTATCATCCCGACGGGTTCAACGTCGGCATGAATTTCGGAGAAGTGGCAGGGGCGGGCGTGGCCGATCACTACCATATGCACATCGTTCCCCGCTGGGGCGGAGACTCGAATTTCATGACCGTTACGGCACGTACCCGCCTGATTCCCGAGGAACTCGAGCAGACGTACGTCCGACTCCAGCCGCACTTCGAGCATCTGCAGGCGGATGGGCTGGCCTCCACATGAAGGGCCGGTCCGTTGTGGCGATGCTGCTGGCGTATCTCCTGCCCGGTGCCGGGCACTGGTACCTCGGGCGGCGCAACCGTGCCATCGCCTTCTTCGGGATCGTGGTGACGATGTTCGTCATCGGAGTGATTGTGGACGGCGATCTCTACGCGCTCTCCCGCAGCGGAGGATCGATTCTGCGGCTGCTGGCGAGCTTCGGCACGATGGGGGCGGGCAGCATCTACTTCCTCGCGCTGGCCATGGGCGCTCATGGAGACGTCACCTCGATCACCTATGAGCACGGGACGGCGTTCACCATCACTGCGGGCTTGATGAACCTGCTGCTGGTGCTCGATGCCTACGACATCGCGGAGGGACGAAAAGAATGAGTCTCCTCCGTCATCACGTCACGCTGATGTTCCTTTACGCAGTGGCCGCCGCACTTTTTTTTGCGCTGCTCTGGAAGCAGACGCGCCAGGAGCGCATCCGCTTTTTCGCTCTGGTGTTCACCGCGCTCTTCCTCGGCGGCATCGCCCTGGCCTGGGTGATGTACCCCTTCCCGCTCCGATGAAACCAATTGCCTCCGTTCGCCAGCGCGCGCGCGGGACGCCCCGATGAAGCTGGCCATCGTCGCCGGCGAAGCCTCCGGCGATCTGCACGCGGCGGAAGTGGTCCGCGAGCTGAAAGCGCTGGATCCTTCTCTGCAGACCTTCGGAATCGGCGGAGATCTGCTCGAAGCAGAGGGGATGCGGGTGCTGCATCACGCGCGGGAGATGGGGATCACCGGCCTGTTCAACGTGATCCGACACCTGGGCATGTTCCGACGGGTCTTCGCTGAGCTCGTCGCGTTGATGGCCACGGAAAGGCCCGACGCGGTGTTGCTGGTCGACTACCCGGACTTCAACCTGCGGGTGGCCCGTCGTTGCCACGCCATGGGCCTCAAAGTCATCTACTACATCTCGCCTCAGGTCTGGGCCTGGCGACGGGGGCGCATCCGTGAGATCGCACGCGTGGTCGACCGGATGATCGTGATCTTCCCCTTCGAGGAGGATCTGTATCGACGAGCGAACGTTCCGGTCACGTACGTCGGTCATCCGCTGATCGATGAGCTCCAAGGTGTCGAACGGACGCGCGAACAGCCTTCGATGCCGTTGGCGATTGCGCTCCTTCCCGGCAGCCGTCGCAGCGAGATCGAGTCTTTGCTTCCTGCGATGCTCCAGGCGGTGAAAGTGCTGGGGGAAGAGAGGGGAGTGGACGCATTCGTGATCCAGGCGCCGACCATCGCCGCAGCCGAATTGCTGGAGTTGATGCGGACCACCGGTCACTACGTCAGGATCGTGCCGCACGATCGAGGAGCGGCGGTGGCCTCAGCCGACATCGCGCTGTCATCCTCGGGAACGGCGACCCTCGAATGCGCGGTGATCGGGACTCCTGTGATTGTGATGTACCGGCTGTCACCGGCGACGTACTGGGTGGCCCGGCGCCTGGTTCGACTGCCGCACTTCAGCCTGGTCAATATCGTGGCTGGAAAACGGGTGGTCCCCGAGCTGGTGCAGCAGGAGGTCAATGCGGAGCGGATTGTGCGCGAGGTGAAGATCATGGCCGACCCGCACACGCATGCCGGCATCCGCGCTGAGCTTGCGGAGGTCCGGGTCCGTCTGGGTGAGGGAGGGGCCAGTCAGCGGGCGGCGCGGGCCATAATGGACGCCGTATCGTCATGAACGTTCTTCGCCGGCTGTATGGGTATCTTGCGCGGTATCGGGGATGGGCCGCCATCGCCTTCGGGTCGATGATGATTTTCGCCCTGACCCAGACGGTCATGATCGCGCTGGCGCAGCCGATCTTCGACGTGGTGCTGGCGCCGCCGGGTCACCAGGCGGTGCAGCCCAAGCACGTCTCGCGCGAAGAAGCGACCAGGCAGAAGGTCGTGAACGTGGTCCTGAGGCGCGAGTTACCGGAAGGTCAGCGCGGTGCAATCATCAACACATTCGATCGGGGATCCCATCGTTTCGACGTCTGGTGGGACACCCGGCCGCAGGACCGGCCGCGCAAGGTCCTCATGGCGTTGCTGGTGGTGTTCCTGATCCGGGCGGTCACATCCTTTTTCTCGGAGTTCGCCTTCCAGAAAGTGGGGTTGTCTACGGTCCGGGACCTGCGCAACGAGCTCTACGAGCGCCTCATCTTTCAGAGCCATCGCTTTTTCTCGGAACGATCGACGGGGGAGATGGTCAGCAGGGTCGTCTCGGACGCCGATGCCATTCAGGCTGCCGTGTCCACCCGGATGGGCGACCTGTTTCAGGAATCCATCACCCTGATCGGTTTGATCGTTTATGTGTTCTTCTCCAACCCGGAGCTGGCGTTGATCGGGCTGATCATCGCTCCGGCGCTGGTCTTCCCGGTCGTGCATTTCGGCCTCAAACTGCGCGGAACCACCCATCGATCCCAGGAACGGATGGCTGACGTGGCCACGATCCTGGAGGAGACCATTCGCGGGGTGCGCATCGTCAAGGCCTTCACCATGGAGAAATTCGAGATCGGGCGGTTCCACGATGCGACGCGCCGCCATCTCTCCTCCAACCTGAAGTCGCAGAAGATCCAGGCGCTGACCTCACCGGTGATGGAGATCATCTCCGGAGTCTGTCTGCTGGCGCTGTTCATGTACGCAAACCGCCGCATCAGCAGCGGCACGCTGACCATCGGACAGTTCGTCAGCTTCCTGGCGGCGCTGGCCGCCATGTACCAGCCGATCAAGAAACTGAACAAGGTCAATCTGTCGTTGAATACGGCACTCTCCGCCGCGGAGCGCGTCTTCCGGATGCTCGACATCGACAACGAGGTCAAGCAGAAGCCGGATGCCGTGGTGCTGACGGACGTGGGTGCGGGCATCCGTTACGAGAAGGTGCAGTTCTCGTACAACGCGGATCCCGTTCTGCGCGATGTGGAGCTGACCATCTCGCCGGGAGAAATCGTCGCCCTGGTCGGCGGCAGTGGCGCCGGAAAGTCGACCTTCGTCAACCTGCTCCCTCGGTTCTTCGACGTGAATGGCGGCCGCATCACCGTGGCCGGTCACGACGTGCGCGACGTCGAGCTGTTCTCACTGCGCAGCCTGATGGGGTTCGTGACCCAGGAAGTGGTCCTGTTCAATGACACCGTGCGCAACAACATCGCCTACGGCCGCGCCGATGCAGAGGAACCGCGAGTGATGGCGGCCGCGCGTGCGGCCAACGCGCACGACTTCATCGTCAATCTTCCTCAGGGATATGACACCTCCATCGGCGAATCGGGAGTCCTGCTGTCCGGCGGTCAACGGCAGCGCCTGGCCATCGCCCGGGCCCTGTTCAAGGACCCTCCCATTCTGGTTCTGGACGAGGCCACCTCGGCTCTCGATACGGAATCGGAGAGGCTGGTGCAGGCCGCCCTGAACAATCTCATGCAGGGACGAACCACGCTGGTCATCGCCCATCGGCTCTCCACCATCAGGAGTGCAGACAAGATCGTGGTTCTCGATCAGGGGCGTATCGTCGAAGTCGGGCGTCACGAGGAGTTGCTTGCCAGGCGAGGGATGTACCGCAAACTGCACGATCTGCAATTCCTCGAAGATCCGGCGGGAGCCCTGGCGTGAGGAAGTACCTTCCCGTCGCTGCAACCTGGTTCGTGCGGACGCTGCACGCCACCCTGCGGCTGCGGCATTCACAGTCGGCAAACCTGGAGCAGGTTCCTCAATACATCCAGACCTTCTGGCATGAGCACCTGGCGCTGATGCTCCACTCCCGTTTCCGGCACCCCATCATGGTGATGTCGTCGCGATCGAAGGACGGCGACCTCTCTGCCGGCGTTTTCGAGAGATACGGGGTGGAGTGCGCCCGGGGATCGTCTACCCGCGGTGGATCGAGCGCCCTGCGTGAGATGATCCGCCGCGCGCGCAACGGCAGGAACATCGTCTTTACGCCCGACGGCCCCACAGGTCCCCGCCGGGTGGCCAAAGACGGAGTGATCTTCGCCGCGCAGGCTACCGGGTTGCCCATCGTGCCGGTCGCCTTCACCGCTAAAAAAAAAAGCGACTGTCATCGTGGGACCGCATGGTCATCCCCTGGCCGTTCGCAAAGGCACTGTTTGTCTATGGAGAGCCGATTGTGGTGCCGCGAGACGGCAACGTCGAAGAATGGCGCGTCCGTGTACAGGACGCACTCAACGAGTTGTCCGAGCGCGCCGAAGCGCAATTCGATGAGCTCTGGTCGGCCGGCGACTGACGTGCTCAGCGCGCCCCGGCTGCGGGAGAGGACCACGTGATCGATTCGATGACAGGCTTCGGCCGCGCTGCTGGAGCTCTCTCTCCCCGGTACTTCGTGGCGGTGACCGTGAAGAGTGTGAACCACCGGTTTCTCGAAGCGTCAGTCCGGCTCCCTGAGTACCTGTGGGAAGTGGAGCCGATGGTTCGGGGGCTGACCTCGGAGACGTTTTCACGCGGAAAAGTCGATGTCTCGATCCGCGTGCAGCGCACCTCGCAGCCGGAGTACCACGTCCGCATCAACACCCAGATTGCCAACACCGTGGTACCCCAACTGCGGGCCATCGCCGAGGAGCTGGGGCTGGGATCCTCGTTCTCCGGGAGCGATCTACTCCGCGTTCCCGATCTACTCCAGGTAGAGGCCATCGAGACGGAGGTCACCGAGGAGGAACGTGTCGCACTCACCGCACTGGTTCGATCCGCGTTCGGCGAAGTGCAGACCATGCGGAAGCGGGAAGGGGAGAGCCTTGAGGCAGACATTCGATCGCGGCTGGCGATGATGCGCCAGCTGCAGGAGCAGCTTGCCGCCCATCGCGACGACGTTCGGAGCGAACTTCTGGCGTCGTACAAGCAGCGCGTTCAGGAGATCGCGTCCGTTGCCGGTGTCGAGGTGGACCAGACCCGCATCGCTCAGGAAGTGGTGCTGATGGTGGAGAAAGGCGACATCGCCGAAGAGCTCACCAGGCTGACCCATCACGTCGATTCGATGGGCAAAGCCATCGACGGCAACGAGCCGGCCGGAAAGAAGCTGGACTTCGTTTCGCAGGAGATGCTGCGCGAGGTCAACACCATGGGGTCGAAGTCGCGTTCGGCAGCCATCCGGACCCTCGTTGTAGAATTGAAGACCGAAGTCGAGCGGGTCCGCGAGCAGGTCCAGAATGTCGAGTAACTTCCATCCCGACGGCACTCTTTTCATCGTCTCCGGACCCTCGGGAGCGGGCAAGACCACCCTCATCGAAGAGGTGCGCCGCCAGCTCGAGCCAATCGGCATCACTCTGTACTTTTCGGTGTCGCACACCACCCGCGCCATGCGCGCCGGCGAAGTGGATGGCCGCGATTACCATTTCGTTTCCCTTCAACAGTTTGGGGAGATGGACGGGCGGGGGGAATTTATCGAATGCGCCGTCGTTCATGAGCATCGGTACGGCACTTCGAAACGCGAAGTCGTCGCCCGGCTCGACCGCGGCGAGGACGTCATCCTCGATATCGACTACCAGGGCGCACGGCAGATTGCTCGCGACCCAGTTCTGGGCGACAAGAAGCGATCGTTGAGTATCTTCATCTTTCCCCCGTCGTTCGTGCACCTCGAGAATCGCCTCCGGGTTCGCGGACTCAACAGTGACACGGAGATCGAGAGGCGGCTGCAGAAGGCCGTCGATGAGATCGATGCAGGGAAAGAGAAAGAGTTTTACGACTACGTGATCATCAATGACGATCTGGTCGTCGCCACCGAGTGTCTCAAGGCGGCGATCATCGCCAAGAAGCTTCAGACGAAGACGGCTCTCGATGCCATCGCCACGATGGCCGCGAAGCTCAAGGAGGAACTCGATGGAAAATTTGCCAGAAGGCGTTGACAGCCGATTCCGCTACGTCCTGCTCGTGTCCAAGCGCGCAGAGCAGCTCATCCAGGGATCGATGCCGAAGGGCAAGTCCAAATTCGCCAAGCCGACACGGGTGGCGATGGAAGAGATCAACCAGAATCAGGTCAAGTGGCAGCTGGCCCCGCCAGTGGAAGAGCCCACCGCTCTCGAAAACGAATAGATCCTGCCTCCGGTCTGCGGTCGTCCTCTCTAAGCAGGGCGCCGCGGGCCGGACAGCGTTGATCGCGGGATCGCAGATGACAAAGCCTTTACGGCTGACCGATCGTCGATTCGTTTCTGCGCTTCCTCATTCGTAGTCCAGCCCCTCCTCATGAAGATCGTACTCGGCGTCTCCGGCGGAATCGCGGCGTACAAAGCGCCCGATCTGGTTCGGCGTCTTCGCGAAACCGGGGCCGAAGTGCGGGCCATCCTCACCCCCAACGCCGCGCGCTTCGTCTCGCCCCTCTCGATCGCCGCAGTCTCCGGCCACGGAGTCATCATCGAACAGTGGGGCGATCCCTCCACCGGCGGCGTCGATCACATCGAGCTGGCGCGGTGGGCCGATCTCCTGCTGATCGCACCAGCCACCGCCAACATCCTGGCGAAGCTGGCAGCCGGACTGGCCGACGATGCGCTCTCCACCTACGCTCTGGCCCATCGCGGAACCATCGTCGTGGCACCGGCGATGAACACCTCCATGCTCCGGCATCCCGCAGTTCAGGCAAATCTGGCCTCGCTGCGCAGTCGCGGGGTGATCGTTCTCGACCCCGATCGCGGTCTGCTGGCCTGTGGCGACGAGGGAAGCGGCCGCATGCCCGACCCTCCCGTCATCGCCCAGTTCGTCAAGGACCTGGACCGGCGCGATCTCGAAGGCCGCACCATCCTGGTCACCGCCGGCCCGACCCGCGAGCCGATCGATCCCGTGCGTTATCTGTCCAACCGCTCATCAGGAAAGATGGGGTACGCGCTGGCTGAAGCGGCTCAACGCCGAGGGGCGAAGGTGACGCTGGTGTCGGGACCGGTGGCTATCGCGGCCCCGGCCGGAGTCACTGTGGTCGCCGTGGAGACCGCCGACCAGATGCATGCCGCGGTGATGCACCACCTGCCCGGGCACGCCATCGTGATCAAGGCGGCAGCCGTGGCCGACTTTGCGCCGGAGACGGTCGCCGATCAGAAGATCAAGAAATTGCCGGGCAACGATGCCATGACCCTCGCGCTGCGCAAGAACCGCGACATCCTGGCCGACGTCGCGGCAGCCTCTCCGCGACCCTTCATCGTCGCCTTCGCCGCGGAGACGGATTCCGTCGAGACCCATGCCCGGGCCAAGCTGCAAAGCAAGGGCGCCGACCTGATCGTGGCCAACGACGTCTCCGACCGGGCCATCGGCTTCGACTCGGAGCAGAACGAGGTGCTGGTGCTGGGACGCGATGGTTCGTCCACGAAGATCGAGCGCGCTTCGAAGATCGTGGTGGCCAATCGGATCCTGGATCTGGTGTCGGAGCGGCTTCCCTCGTAACTTCGGCGGGCACGGCGCGAGGCACACCGATTGATGGTGAGGAGCGCGAGCCTCCCATCGAGTGTCCTTCTCCCCGCCGCAGCGGGGAGAAGGACTCTTGTCGGGGAGGGCGTGCGAAGCCGCGATTGAACGGTTTCTCAGAAGGGCGGGACAGAGGGACCCATTGAGCTCGTCCCATTCGTCCCATCAATCCTATTGGTCCTGTTTCGCTCGGTCCTGTTCTGCCGCCGCAGGCTCCTGGGTGAACGCGCCGGCGCGCCGCCCTCCGCACAGCCAGGGGTTCTGTGCCTGTCACTTTCCAGGGAATCGCAGGCAGGAGCGGACGCAAATCGCGATAATCATCGGATGATCGAAGACCTTCGCTACGAGCTCGCACTCCTTCGCGACCTCGGGTTCACGCACCTCGATGTTCGTCCCTCGGCTGCGCCGGCCTCGGTGCCTCTGCCATCGTCATCAGTTGCCGTGAGAACGAAGGCTTCTTCCGCCGCCGGCGATCCCGCCTCGCTGCTGGCCGAGATGGCCGCCATCGCTTCTGTCTGCGTCAAGTGTCGCCTGTCTGAGACGCGTACGCAGGTCGTTTACGGCGTGGGAAACCCCGCGGCGGACCTGATGTTCATCGGCGAGGCTCCCGGCCGCGACGAGGACCTGAAAGGGGAGCCGTTCGTCGGCCGCGCCGGGCAGCTCCTCACCGACATCATCAAGGCCATGAAACTCACGCGCGACGATGTGTACATTGCCAACGTCGTCAAGTGCCGCCCGCCGGAGAATCGCAATCCGGAGTCCGACGAGCTCGACGCCTGCCGCCCGTACATTCACCAGCAGATCGACGTCATCCAGCCCAGAGTGATCGTGACACTCGGGAAATTCGCGCTGCAGAGCCTGACCGGAAAGACCTACGCCGTCTCTACCACTCGTGGACAGTGGCAGGAATTCAACGGAATCCGCGTCATGCCCACCTACCACCCCGCCTACCTGTTGCGCACGCCGTCGGCCAAGAGAGAGGTCTGGGCCGACATGAAGCTAGTGATGGCGGAGCTGGCCGGCGAATCCGACTGAAGCGCCTCTCGTAGCGGCGGCGTCCTGACCGCGCTGCTCGACGAGATCCGTCGGCAAGATGGCCCCGCTGCTATCCTCCGGCACCATGCCGTCCGGGCTTTCCGAATACGCAGAAGTCTCCATTCCTCTGGCGGTGCACGGCACGTTCACCTATGCCATCCCGGAGGAGTTGCGGGACGGTGTGAGGCTCGGGTCGCGGGTGGAGGTGCCGTGGGGGCCGAAGCGCACGACGGCGTTCGTGGTCGCGCTTTCCGACGTCAGTAACGGCGATCCGGCAAAGCTCAAATCGATCCGGGCTGTTCTCGATGACGACGAGCCGGCGCTGATCCCGGAGATCATCGAGCTCTGTCGCTGGGCGGCGGAGTACTACCTCGCGCCACTGGGTGAGATGTTGAAAGTGGCTCTGCCGGCGAACATGTCGTCGCGCGGCCGTCGCCAGGTCGCGGCGATGGGCGATGCAGAGTTGATCGATGCCGCGGTGCGCGAGGGGCGCGTGCAGGCATCCGATCTTCCGCTGCTCGAGGAGCTGAAACGCCGGCCGCTCCCGTTCGATGCCGCACTGGAGGCCAGTTCTCGACCGGCGATTCAGCGATTGCGCGCCGCCGGCCTGATCTCCATCGCCGATCGTTTCGATGACGCGAAGGGCGTTCGCTACGATCGCTTCGTCATCCTGGAGTCGGTGCCTGATGGGCTCACCACAAAGCAGGCGGATGCCGCATCGCTGCTGCAGGCGCGCGGCGGCGAGATGCCGGTCGCAGCGTTCGAGCGCGCCGGTGTCAGTACAGCGATCCTCGGCAAGCTGGTGGAGAAGGGCGTGGTCCGCGTGGAGCGGCGTCCGCGACGGCACACGCTCGATGCGTTTCTCGCCGGTCTCGATCCCGCGGCGGTCGGCGAGATCCACCACTCCCTCCAGCAGCAGAAGGCCATCGAGACCATCCGCGCATCGTTCGGGAGCTTCGCCCCTTTTCTGCTGGAAGGCATCACCGGTAGCGGGAAGACCGAGGTGTACATCGAGTTGATGAGGGAAGCGGTGCGACGGGGAGATCAGGCGCTGCTGATGGTGCCGGAGATCTCGCTGACGCCGGTGTTCGCCTCGCGACTGAAGGAGCGTTTTGGAGAGCGGATTGCCATCCTGCACAGCAGCCTCTCGGCCAGTGAGCGCTATGACCAGTGGTGGCGCGCCCGGCGCGGCGAAGTTGATGTGGCCATCGGCCCGCGCTCCGCGCTGTTCACGCCCTTCGATCGTCTGGGGCTGATCGTGGTCGATGAAGAGGGTGACGGCGCCTACAAGCAGGATGAGGCCCCTCGCTATCACGCCCGCGATCTCGCGGTCGTGCGCGCGCAGTTCCGAGGCATTCCGGTGGTGCTGGGCTCGGCCACGCCGTCGCTGGAGTCGCGGGAGAACGCGGCGCGCGGCAAGTACACATTGGTGCGCATGACCCAGCGAGTGGAGGAACGGTCGCTGCCGCAGACTGATGTGATCGACCTGCGCCGCGAGAGGGGGGAGAAGGAAGATCGTGGTTTCGTCATCTTCACCTCCACGCTCAAAGAGGCGCTGCGGGAGACGTTCGCCGCCGGGGAGCAGGCCATCATCCTGATGAACCGCCGCGGCTACGCGCCGTTCCTGCTGTGCCGCGAGTGCGGCCATGAGTTCCGCTGCAGCGAATGCAGCGTGACCCTGACCGTGCACCGCCGCGACGGCCAGCTGGTCTGCCACTACTGCGGGTTGCGCAAGCCCATTCCTGCGAAGTGCCCGCTGTGCTCCGGCGAAGTTCTGCAGCCGATCGGGTTCGGCACCGAGAAAGTCGAAGAGCGTTTCCGCCGGGAGTTTCCGGAGGTCGCGGTGGAGGTGCTCGATCGCGACTCCACCCGGAAGAAAGGGGAGATGGTCCGCATCCTCGACCGTTTCCGCCGCCGCGAGACGCAAGCGCTCATCGGCACGCAGATGCTCAGCAAGGGCCATCACTTCCCCCACGTGACCCTCACTGCCGTCCTCAACGCCGACTCCATCCTCGGCTATCCCGATTTTCGCTCCGCCGAAAAAACGTTCTATCTCCTCACGCAGGTGGCCGGCCGTTCGGGCAGGGGAGAGCTGCAGGGCCGCGTGCTGATCCAGACCGCATTCCCCGGCCACTACGCCATCCAGCACGCGCTGCAACACGACTACGAAGCCTTCTACGAATCGGAGATCCAGTTCCGGACCACCTTTCACTACCCGCCACTGACCTCCATGATCGGGATCGTGTTTCGCGGAGAGTCTCTGCCAGCGGTCGAGCGCGCGGCGTCGCTCGTCGGAACGTCTCTGGAGGAGGCAGTCCGCCCTCTGCGCGACGCGCGCATTCAGGGACCGGCTCCGGCGCCAATGGCCCGTATCAAGGGCTCGTACCGATACCAGATCCTGCTGCGCTCCTCCCAGCGGGCAGCGTTGCGGCGGGCGGTGGAAG
>JBDSGC010000187.1:0-10092 GCA_039919215.1 Thermoanaerobaculia bacterium
TGACGAAGCGGTCGATGCGGAAGGCCACCGTGCGTCCTAGGTAGCGGTCCTCTCCCGTGAAATTGTCCTCCCCGAGGTTGGGGATGGGATCGAGGAGCTTGCCGTTCTGCACGTAGAGGTTTCGGAAACGATCGAGGACGTCTCCCGCGGCTTTCTTGTTCGCGGCGGGGAGAACGATTCCCTGAATCATGTCGCCGTCTACGTTGAACATGGCCTGGAACGAATTGGCCAGGTACGCCTGCCCCAACGTCGGTTCGGCCGAGTAGCGCTCGCTGCTCGGAACGCGGTCCTTGTCCGGGAGAAAGGCGAAGACGGCCGGTTTGCCGGGTGCAGGCGGCATGCGGTCAGCGACGAACCCGGCCAGTTTCAGCAGCGAGTCTCCCGGACCGGAACCGACCACCCGCACGCAGAAGGAGCCACGCCAGATGTTGATGGAGTGCGGCTTGGCGAAGGACTCGTTGGCCAGGCTCAGGAGCGTGTACGAGCCCGACTTGTTCATGGAGTAGGCGCCGAAGGCTTTGACGAAATCGGGAAAGCGATAGATCTCCACCGTGGCGAAACCGGGTTGCCCGATGCCACTGTACTTGCCGATGGTGACGTCCAGGACTTCGTATCGCAGGTAGCGGCTGGAGTCGGCACCGAGGTAGGAAGTGAGCCGGTCGCCGGGGATGACGATGGGATCCTCATCGAGCTTCCAGAGCTGCGCTTCCTGCTGGCGCGGCAGAAACTGCAGACTGGGCGACTCGATTGTGGCGAAGCTCTCCTCAGCAGCAGCAGGCGGAGCGAGCGGGATCGCTTGCGGCCGCCGCCCGTCGCATGCCGAAAGTGCCGCTGCGATCAGGAACGCGAAAGCGATTCGAGGAACGCCGTGGTCACCCGTACGCCGGCCCCCGTCGCGCCGCGGACCTCGCGACCGGTCTCGTGTTCCATGTACGCCGTGCCGGCGATGTCCAGATGCGCCCAGGATGAACAATCCACGAACTCCTTTAGAAACATTGCGGCGCTGATCGCCCCGCCCCATCGACCACCCGAGTTTTTCATGTCCGCCCACTCGCTGCGGATCAATTCCTTGTACTCGTCCCACTCGGGGAGTCTCCAGAGGCGCTCGCCAACGTGCTCACCGCTCTCAATCAACTTCCGAGCCAGCTCATCATCGTTGGAGAAAAGCCCGGCAGCCTCGTGGCCCAGCGCCACGACGCAAGCGCCGGTCAGGGTGGCGTAGTCGATCATGTGATCCGGCTTCTTCTGCGATGCGAAATGGAGGGCATCGCCCAGGATCATGCGGCCTTCGGCATCGGTGTTGACGATCTCGACCGTCTTGCCGCTCATCATGGTGATGATGTCGCCAGGCTTGTAGGCCTTGCCTCCCGGAAGATTCTCCGTGGAAGGGATGACGCCGGTGATGCGAACGGGAAGCTCCAGAGCGGCGGCGGCCTGCATCGTACCGATCACGGCCGCAGCGCCGCACATGTCGAACTTCATCTCCTCCATCTTCTCGGCGGGTTTGATGGAGATGCCGCCGGAGTCGAAGGTGATCCCCTTGCCCACCAGGGCCACGTGCTTCTTCGCTTTCTTCGGGGAGTACTCCAGAACGATGAAGCGAGGTTCCTGCGCGGAACCCTGGTTGACGGCCAGCAGCCCGCCCATCTTCATCCGCTCGATCTCTTTCTTCCCGTAGACCGTGGCCTTGAACCCCGCTTCCTTCGCCACTTCCTCAGCGCGCTCTGCCAGTCGGGTCGGCGTCATCAGGTTCGGCGGCGCGTTGCCCATGTCGCGCACGGTGCGCACGCCCTCGGAAACAGAGATGGCCTGGCGCTCCAGCTCCCGGCTGCGTTTGGCGTCGATCCCGCCCGGCGGGACCAGGATTGCCTCGATCGGCGGCGGTGCCTCGTCGCGATGGGTGGTGTGGTAGGTGTCGTAGCGGTAGTCCGCATGGGCCAGGGCGTCGGCGGCGACGCGCGCGGTGTGCTCGACGTCCAGGTCGCGCAGAGCGTGAGGGAGGATCACGGCAATCTTGCGGTCCCGCTGCTTGCGGGCGATCTTGGCGATTGCGTAGAGGGCAGTGCGCAGGGCTCGGATATGAAAGTCCTCGCTCTTGCCCACGCCAACGAGGGTAATTTTTCGTGGCTCTCCGGCCAGCAGGGTGATCGAGTTGTCGCACCGTCCGGTGAAGCCGGCGCCTTCGATCGTTTTCCTGGCAACAGCGTCGAGAACGCCCAGCGTGGGCTTGCGGTCCTCCGGAACGAGGATGAAGAGGTGATCGACTTTGGATAATTTCGGCTCGGGATTGATGGTGACGTCCATGAGCGCGGGATTGTAGCGCGACGCGGGCAGGGCAGGAGCTCTTCAGGGCCACCACCGCTGAGGAGCAAGGGGCGAGCGTGCATTTGGCCGGACTCATGCACAGTGACGACTGCATGCCGTTCCGAGTTCTGGTGATCGATGACGAGACCGCGATCCGCGAAGCCATCCGCATGACGCTGGAGTACGAGGGCTACAAAATCGATGAGGCCCGCTCCGGTCAGGATGGAATCGAGAAGGCTGTGCGCACGCCGTACGACGCCATCCTGCTGGACATCAAGATGCCGATCCTGGACGGGATCGAGGTCCTGGAGAACCTGAAGGATCAGAAGGTTGCGACGCCGGTGATCATGGTCTCCGGCCACGGCGACATCCAGACGGCCGTGGATTGCACCAAGCGTGGGGCATTCGATTTCCTGGAGAAGCCGCTCAACCGCGAGAAGCTGCTGCTCGCCGTTCGTAATGCTGTCCGGCAGCAGAAGCTGGAAGAAGAGAACACCGAGCTGCGCGAGAAAGCCGACCGGGACTACCAGATGGTGGGGCAGTCTGCGGTGATCACCGAGCTCAAAGCGCAGGTGGACCTGGCCTCGCCAACCAAGGCCACCGTCCTCATTCAGGGAGAATCGGGAACGGGCAAGGAGCTGGTGGCGCGGGAGATCCATCGCCGCTCCTCGCGTTCCAAGATGCCCTTCGTGCAGGTGAACTGCGCGGCCATTCCGGAGGAACTGATCGAGTCGGAGCTGTTCGGGCACGAGAAGGGTTCCTTCACCGGCGCCGTCCGCAAACAGACGGGGAAGTTCGTGGCCGCCGATGGCGGAACTATCTTCCTCGACGAGATTGGCGACATGTCCCTGCGCACGCAGGCAAAGGTTCTCAGGGTTCTGCAGGAGGGGGAGGTGGAGCCGGTCGGCTCGGCCACCGTGGTCAAGGTTGACGTCCGGGTCATCGCCGCCACGAACAAGGACCTCACCGAAGAGATCCGCAACAATCGCTTCCGCGAGGACCTCTTCTACCGTCTCAATGTGATTCCCATGCGCACGCCGCCCTTGCGCGAGCGCAAAGACGACATTCCCCTGCTGGCCCAGCACTTCGCCACGATGTTCTCCGGCGAGTACAACCGTCACCCGAAGAAATTCACCGCCGCGGCGCTCAAGGCCCTCCAGGATGCCGGGTGGCGCGGCAACGTGCGCGAGCTGCGCAACATGATCGAGCGGCTGGTGATCATGTCGCCGGCCGAATCGATCGACATCAGCGATCTCCCGGCCGAATTCTTCCGTGCTCCCGGCGACATCATCGCCACGGCCATGCGCCTTGCCACGCTGCAGGACTTCAAGGACGAGGCGGAGAAGGGCTTCATTCTGGCCAAGCTGCGAGAGAACGGCTGGAACGTATCGCGCACCGCCGAGGCCATCGACACGCCGCGCTCCAACCTCTACAAGAAGATCGAGCAGTACAACATCAAGCGGGAGGGCGGCGGGGCGGCCCCTGCGCCCGACGCGCCCGAACCGGAGCTCTGACCAGCTCGAGGTTGATGAAATGAGCCGGCTTCCAGGGTCAGGGTTCGAGGGTCGGGCGCGGCCCGATCGAGCGGCGAGCGCGATCGTGTTCCGCTCTCAAACGACCTCACCCGCAGCACGCTCTCCGCATCCCGGCGGATCTCGATGACCATTGGCATCTTCGACTCTGGCGTCGGCGGGCTCACCGTTTTCCGGGAGATCGCTCGTGCTCTTCCCGACCGGCCGCTGATCTACCTCGGCGACTCCGCGCGGGTTCCCTACGGCACCAAGTCGGCCGACATCGTCACCCGCTATGCCCACGAGGCGGCCAACCACCTTCTCCAGCGAGGGATCGAGATGCTGGTGGTGGCGTGCAATACGGCCACCGCTGCCGCACTGCCTTCGTTGCGTGAGCGGTTGTCCATCCCGGTCATCGGGGTGGTCGAGCCGGGAGCGCGCGCAGCCGTCAAGCGGACCCGCGGGCGCGTCGGCGTCATCGCCACCGAGGGAACGGTCCGCTCCGGGGCGTACACCCGAGCCATCCACGCTCTCGATCCGAAGGTGGAGGTCATCGAGGCGCCGGCGCCGCTCTTCGTGGCTCTGGCCGAGGAAGGATGGGCCAATACGCACGTCGCCCGCGAGGTCGCCGAAATCTATCTGGGGCCTTTGCTCGATGCGGCAATCGACACGCTGGTTCTCGGCTGCACGCACTACCCCATTCTTCGGGGAACGATCGAGAAGGTGTGCGCCGGACGGGTGGCCATCGTGGACAGCGCGGAAACGACTGCACAGTCCGTTGTGCAGGCGCTGCAGGCGGTGGCAGAGACGGGGGTGCAGCAGGCCAACGGCCACCTGCACACCTTTCTGGTCACTGATGCCGAAGAACGCTTCCGCCGGATCGCCTCCGATTTTCTGGAGACGGAGATCGAACGGCTGGAACTGGTGTCGCTCTAGGCCGGCACGGCCGGCGGCGTTGGCTCGCAAAGCGTCCGCCACGATTTTCGCCTCAGCCGCGTTCACTCGGCCGCCTCAGTCCCGGAGGGACGATTGAGCGGCTCCCTGGGGAGATGTCGCCGCTCCGCGGCTTCCTGAGCGCCTCTCGAAACCCAGCGCTGACGCGCTGGGCTACTTAGATTCCGCCGCTCCGCGGCTAGGCCGGCAGGCCGGCGGCGCTGATTGCCCAAGGACCGCGCAGGGTTGACAAGAAGCCTGAGATGACCATAGATTGATGACCATGATCATCAGGGAAATTGGCGCGGGAGAATTCAAGGCGCGCTGTCTGGCTCTCCTCGACGAGGTGGCAGAGACCGGCGAGGAAATCGTGGTCACCAAGAGAGGGAAGCCGGTGGCCAGGCTGGCGCCGATCGAGGCCACCAAGCCGCTGGAGGGAAGCGTGCGGATTCTCGGCGATATCGTCGGACCGCTCGATGAGCAGTGGGAGGTCAACCAGGAGTGATCATCCTCGACACGCACGTCTGGCTCTGGTGGTGGTCAAAAGACCGCAAGCGCCTCACCCTGGCGGTGCGCAAAGCGATCGATGGCGCTGAGGAGATCGGCATCGCGGCGATCAGCTGCTGGGAGGTAGCCATGCTCGATCGGAGAGGGCGCATCGCTCTCGACCGTGACGTTCGCGTCTGGATCGCACAGTCACTCCGAGCCGACCGAGTTCGCTTTCTGGACCTCACTCCGGAGATCAGTGTCGGTGCGGCGCGGCTGCTCTGGGACAACAAGGATCCGGCCGACCGGCTCATCGTGGCCACGGCGATGATCCATCGAGCGTCCGTGGTTTCCAAGGACGAACGGATCCGAAAGTTTCGGCCGGCGAATGCCATCTGGTGATTTGGCCGGAGCCCTCAACGCTGGATAAGGCTACTTTTTCCCGCCCGCCGCCTTCAGAACTTTGGCATTCGCCGCACAACTCGACACGTCGGCCATCATGAAGGGCGTGGCACCGCCGGCTGCTCGGGCGTTGACGTCTGCGCCGGCCTTGAGCAATGCCTTGAGGAGAGCGGTCTGTCCACACTGAGAGGCCGCCAGCAGCAGGGGTGTGGAGCCGTTCTGGTCCTTGGCGTTGACGTTGGCGCCGTGCTCGATCAGAAAGAGTCCGAGCGCGGAATCGTCGTTGCTGGCGGCGCGAAGCAGGGGCGTGGTGGTGTGGTCGTCGGAATCCTTGGAGTCCACGCTCAGCCCGTAATCGAGGAAGGCCTGCGCCGCCTCCACCTCTCCTTTGGTGGCACTGGAGACGAAGGTGCTTTCGTCGAACCATCGATAGCCGAGCTCCTCCAGCTTCGCTTGTGCCTCGGCTTTCTGCTCGGGCGTGACCGTCTTCCCGGGAGCGCGCGCCGCGGGAACGGCGGTTTTCATTGCAGCAGTCGATTTCGATCCCGGCTTCGATGAGGCCGGCGCTCCGCCCAGGAGCGCCACGACCTCGGGGTAATCGGCCGCCCAGGTTGCGGCTGTCCGTCCCACCCGGTCCTTGACCTTGACGTCTGCTCCTGCGGCCAGCAGGAGTCTCACGACCTCTGCATGCCCCGCTTTGGCCGCTTCCATCAACGCGGTGTAACCGTCCGGGTCCGTCTTGCTGTTGAGGGGAGGCTTGCGGGCAAGGAGCAGCGCTACGGCGTCCGCGTGTCCTTCGCGGGCTGCGGCGATGAGCGGTGTGGTCGCATCGAGTTTGCTTCTGGCTTTCACGTCGGAGCCTGCGGCGAGAAGGATCTCCACCATCCGGGTGACACTGGCGTCGTCGATCTTGAAGGACTGCATCTGCGCGGAGGTGATCCCCGCGGCGTTGATCAACGCGGTCCGGCCGTGTTGGTCGGCCAGGCTGGCGTCCGCTTTGGCCGCGGTGAGCAGGCGGACCGATTCGAGCTCGCCGGTGGTAGCCGAGGCGATGAGCGCGGTTTCGCCGTCCTCGTCCCGGGCGTTGAGATTCGCGCCGGCCTGAATCAGCAGGGGGGTCACCACCTTCCGGCCCATGGACGCCGCCAGGAACAGAGGGGTCTCTCCCTTGTCATTCGCCGCGTCGAGCTTCGCTCCCGCTTTGATCAACGCGAGCAGCGTTCCGGCGTTGTCCATGTTTGCGGCCTCATAAACGATCGAGGTTCCGTACTGGTAGCGGATGGCCAGATCGGCGCCGGCCGCCAGGAGCAGGGGGATGGTTTTGGCAGTGCCCTGACCGTTGGTGGCCGAGTCCAGCAGAGGCGTCTTGCCGCGATCGTCTTTCGCGTTGATGTCCGGGCCCGCTTTGAGCAACAGGCTGACCATCTCTGCGTCGTCGTTGTTGGAAGCAAGGTGCAGTGCTGTCTCGTTCGACGAGTTCCGCGACTTCACGTCGATGCCGCCCGCGAGAAAGAGCTTGACCGCCTTCACGTCGCGGTCATTGACGGCCCGCAGAAACCCCTCCGGTGTGAACTGGCGGTCCATCCGCTCGAGCTGTTTGCGGATGCGCGCCGGGTCGTCCGCGCGCAGAGGGTGGGGAAGAAGGGTTGCCAACAGGAATGCGATGGCCACCACACGGATGGTCGTACGAAGAGACTTCGTCATTGCGGGGCTCCTTGTCGCTCGTGACGGGATGCCGGGACGGTACGCCCGTCCGGGAGCAACGGTCAACCGGCTGGCCGTGCCTCCCGCAGCGCAGGAGGCTGCCTGTTTACGACGGCCCTCAGCGCCGACAGAACCTCGACTCCTGGCAGGCGTGCGACGCTTCTCACTTCCAGTACAGCGCGTCGAACACCATGGGGAACGTCGCGTGCGTCTGCCCTCGGGCCTGGGGCTTGAAGCCGAAGAGCACGATACGACCCTTGCCCCAGGTCATCGCTACGGCCGCAGCTTTGCGGGTCAGCTTTTCTTCGCCGCTGATCCAGCCGGAGAGCAGGATGTCGCGGGCATCCTCCGGGTAGCTCGCCAGAACCCAGCGTTGCATTTCGCTGCCCGGCTCGCTGGTCTCGAAGGCCATGGGGCGGTCGATGAAAATGGCCGTTTCCGCCGGCATGTTTGCGGTCACCGGATGATCCGTCCGAACGTTCACCCGCACCAGGGATCCGGGAACGGAGAAGTCGGCGCTCGAGGTTTTGGCCAGCGCATTGCGAACGGGAAGGTTGAAGTTCTCCAGCACGTAGTCGCAGGCGGCGTTGAAGGCGATCAGTGTCCCGCCGTTTTCGACGAAGGTCTTGAGGGCCTCTGCACCCGGTTTTTCCAGTGAGCCCCGATGCTCTGCCGGGAACTCCTCGTTGTAGCGCATGGAGGTTTCACCGGTTCGCCGGCCGCCGGTGAGCTCGGTGGGATCGATGTCCGGAAGGATCACGGCGTCGTAGGTCTGCAGTCCCGCTTTCACTTCCTGGGCGTGGATCGACTTCGGCGCAAATCCATATTGATCGAGGACCCATCGCGTCCAGCCTTCGTCGATGGCGCCACCCCACGGCGTGTAAATGGCCACCCGCGGTTTGGCCTGCCCCTCGTGTTTTTTGATCACCGCCTTGGTCTCCGGCTGGATCGCGGTCACCCTGGTGGTAGAGATGTTCTCCGGAAGAACGGTGTGCTCGACCTTCACTCCCATGGCCAGGGGAAGGGTCCACGTAGCCACGTCGTAGGGTCGCAGGATGTCCTTGCCCGCCTGCAGGCGCACTTCGGGATAGCGCTGCGGCTCCAGCATCTCCACCACGAACTTCGAGTAGGGCTGGGCCATGGGGATCCAGAAATCGCCGTTGGCCGCCTGCTGCAATTCCACCCCGTGCTGAAGGAGGAGCGACGCCAGCATCTGCGCGGTGGGCCAGTCCCGCTGTGCGTGCGGGATGCGGTATGCCTCCCTCGGTTTTGCCATGGCCACCGCTGATTTCGCACGGACCACCAGATCGCGCAGCAGGTCCTCCCGGCGATCGGCCGCCGTCTCGATCAAGGCGTCCGACGCGATGCGCTCGTAATCCATGATGTCGCGCATGCGCCATACGCCCCCTTTCCAGGGATGCGGATGGTTGACGGTGGCCTTGTAGTCGATCAGTCCCTTCGACCCGCCGCGCAGCTCGCTCGATTCGATGATGGCAGGCGAGGCGATCCTTGCTGACGCTGTCTCCAGCAGCAGGCCGGTGATGTTTTTCCACCAGCCGGTGTTGCGCGTTCCGCCGAGCCAGTAGGCGTCGAACGAATAGCCGTAAATCAGCCCGGCCTTGTTCTGCTGCTCCAGGCGGAGGGCCATGTTGGTGCCGATCAGGTTGACCTCACGCCAGATCAGCGGATGCACGTCGGGATCGACGGGATCGGCGAACGGGGGGATGAACATGCGAGGGCCTTCGGTGCCCATCTGGTGCTCGTCGACGAAGACCTGCGGGTACCACTCCTGATAGATGGCCCGGCTCATGTTGCGCGTCTCCATCTGCGTCAGCATGAACCAGTCGCGATTGTTGTCGTGGCCGGTGTAGTGGTGGTACAGCCACGGCAGCCGCCCGCCTTCATATTTCGTCCCGACGTACTTGCGGTAGTAGTCGGTGATCATGGTCTGGCCGTCAGGATTCAGCGAGGGGACGAGCAGGAGCACGACGTTGTCCAGCCGCCGCAGGGTCTCCGCGTCGCTGGCCGCGGCCAGTGCGTGCGCCCACTCCATGGCCATCTGGCTGGCGGCGATCTCGCTCGAGTGGATGTTGCAGGTCACCAGCACGACCGATTTCCCTTCGTGGACCAGCGCGTCGATCTGCTCATCGCTGAGGCCGCGCGGGTCGGCCAGCTGTTTCGCAATCTCCTTGATGCGCTCCAGCCGTTTCATGTTCGCCTCGGAGGAGATGACGGCCATGATCATGTCCTCGCCCAGCGTGGTCTTGCCCAGCGATTCGATCTGCACCCGCGGGGATGCCGCCGCCAGCGCGCGCAGGTATGAAGAGATCTGTTTGTAGCCGGCCAGCGTGCGGTCGGCGCCAACCTCCATCCCCAGGAACTTCGACGGAGATTGGATCTCGGCAGCAGGAACGACGGTCGCAGCGAGCAGGAGGAGCAGGGCAAGGGTAGGTTTCATGACGCGTGATTGTAGGCGAGGCCGGCACGGCACGGCCGGCGGCGCTGGTTCGCGAAGCGTCCGCCACGATTTGGGCCGCAGCCGCGTTCACTCGATCGCCTTTGATGGTCAGATGACGCGCGGGCGCGTCAGTAAAAGCCAGGGGATCGCGCGATGTGCAGCGATTGATGGGTAGAAACGGGACCTTCCCCATCGAGTGTCCTTCTCCTCGCCGCAGCGGGGTGTACGTACCGAGGACATCGAGGACACTAACCGGGGACATCGAGGACAGGTATTTGGTCATCAAAACCGATT
>JBDSGC010000188.1:0-3826 GCA_039919215.1 Thermoanaerobaculia bacterium
GGTCGCCGGTAGTCCAGGAATCGAAGCTGGCCACCACGTCGGCCAGTTCCCGCGCCAGCGACTCGGTGCGGTCGATTTGCGTCTGTGCCGGACGGCCCTCGTAAAACATGACATTGCCATAGAGATCGGCGAGGTTCTCGCGGAGGCGCTCCTCTCCGGTGATCATGCCGCCCTCCTTGGTGGCCACGATCTTCTTGCGGATGTCGTCGAGATCGGCGGACGCTTTCGACAGGCGTTCCTGCAGCGCATCGCCTTGCAGATGCGAAGAACGTTCGGTGATGCCGGCTCGTGCCGCGTTGATGCGATCGACGACAAACGACATATCACCCAGTGCGCGATAAAGCTTCATGGACAGGTCGAGCTGCGCCTTGCGGTCCTCTGCCGAGTGAGTCGATCGCGGGTCAGGAAGAACCTGAAGCTGCGTGCTGTAGACCTCTTTGTCCTTGGTCATCTTGATGGTGTAGGTGCCGGGAAGAATGCGGGGACCGATCGAGGCGCTGCCGGCCTGACTGGCCGCGGTGGGCACCTGGGGGGCCTTGATCCGCATCGACCAGGTGGCGCGGTTCAGACCTCGCCGTTTGCTGCTGGGGATGGTGCCGATGAACTTGCCGTCCGCGTCGAACACCTCAATGCTGAGATCTCCGAAGATGTGGCGGCTCTTCTGGTAGTAAGTCAGGACCGCATCGCCCGGGGGATTGGCCCCTTCGAACGTGGCGTCTCCGTTGGCCCATCCGCCTGAGGCGTTGACTCGCTGCACCGCCGGCCTGGCCCCGATGAAGACTGCCTTCTGGCCGAGCATGTCAGGAGTCAGCGCGCGGAGTGGTGTGATGTCGTCGACGATCCAGATTCCTCGTCCGTGCGTGCCGATGACCAGATCGTGATCCCGAGGATGAATGGCCAGGTCCCGCACAGCAACGTTGGGGAGATCGCCGCCTTTGTATTGCGCCCACTGCGTGCCACCATCGAGAGAAATCCACAGCCCGAACTCCGTGCCGACGAACAGCAGGTCGCCATCGACCAGGTCCTCGCGCACGACGTGGGCGTAGCCGCGGACGCCGCTGTCCGCGCTGACCACCGGCTTCCAGCTCTTGCCGAAATCGCCGGTGCGGTAGACGTAGGGGCTGAGGTCGCCGAACGTGTGCGCGTCGAATGTGACATAGGCCGTGCCGGCGTCGAAATGTCCGGCGTCGATGTAGGAAACCCAGGCGTTCTTCGGAATCCCGGGGACGTTCCCGATCACGTTGGTCCAGCTTTTTCCGCCGTCGCGGGTGACTTGGAGATTGCCGTCATCGGTCCCCACCCAGATCACTTTGGAGTCCTTGGGCGATTCGGAGATGGCGTAGATGGTGGTGTGCATCTCGGCGGCGGAATTGTCGACGGTGACGCCACCGGACAGTTCCTGCTTCTGCTTCTCCGGATCGTTGGTGGTCAGGTCGGGCGAGATGCGCTCCCACGTCTGTCCGTGGTCTGAGGAGCGGTTGAGGAACTGGGAGCCGATGTAGATCACGCCCTTCTGCGTGGGGCTGAGGTGAATGGGGGTGTTCCAGTTGTAACGGAGTTTGCCTTCGTTGTACCGGGGGAGCGGCTTGATGCCCCGCGTCTCGTGGGTCTTGCGGTTGATGCGTCCCAGCTCGCCACCCTGCGATTCTGCGTAGACGAAATCGGGATCGGATGGGTCGGCGAACATCCAGAAGCCGTCACCCCCATAAAGATTTTCCCACTGGGCGTTGGTGATTCCGCCAGGGTACTGCGATGCGCCCACCCAGGAACTGTTGTCCTGAAGTCCGCCGTACACGTGGTACGGCGTGTCCATGTCCACACTGACGTGGTAGAACTGCGAGACCGGCAGGTTGTCCCCTTTCCACCAGCGGTTGCCGCCATCGTAGGAGTACCAGACGCCGCCGTCGTCGCCGGCGATGAGGTGGTCGGTGCTGGCGGGATCGATCCAGACATCATGGAAGTCGCCGTGCGCGCCGCCGCTGATGTTGCTGAAGCTCTTGCCTCCGTCGCTGCTCACGATCAGACCGTTGTCCGGCTTGAAGACCCGGTTCTCGTTCTTCGGGTCGACGATGAGATTGGCGAAGTAGAACGGTCGCCAGACCATGCTCTGGCTGCGATCGAGAGCCTGCCAGCTCTGGCCTCCATCCTCGGAACGGTACAACCCGTTCTTCGGAGGGTCAGCCTCGATCAAAGCGTAGACCACGTTGGATTTCGACGGCGCGACGGTGACCGCAACGCGTCCCCAGGGCTTGGAGGGGAGGCCTTTCGCCGACTTCTCGGTGAGCTCGCTCCAGGTGGTTCCCCCGTCGACACTCTTGAACAGTCCGCTGCCGCTGGGGGCGGTGGGGCCATCACCGCCGGAACGGAACGTCCAGCCTTTCCGCCGGAAGTCCCACATCCCCGCATAGAGCGTCTTCGAATTCCGATGATCCATGCTGACCATGGAGCAGCCGGTGGAGAGGTTGCTACCCTTCAGAATCTTCGTCCAGCTCTTGCCTCCATCGGTAGTTTTGAAGAGGCCGCGCTCATCGCTGTCGCTCCACAGCTTTCCCGGTGCGCAGGCGTAGACGGTGTTGGTGTCACCCGGATCGACGAGGATCTTGACGATGCGCTCGGAGTTGCCGAGACCCATGTTCGTCCAGGTCTCCCCTCCGTCCGTCGTTTTGTAGATTCCGTCGCCGACCGAGACGCTGTTCCGGGTCCACGACTCGCCAGTTCCGACCCAGACCACTTTCGGATTCCTGGGGTCGATGGTCACGGCGCCGATGGATTGCACGGGCTGCTTGTCGAAGACCGGCTTGTAGGTGGTTCCGCCGTTCACCGACTTCCACACACCGCCGCTGGCAGTGGCCAGGTAGACCGTGAGTCGTTCGCCTTCGTGCACTGCGTCGATGGCCGCGATGCGACCGCTCATGGCGGCCGAGCCGATGTTGCGCGCGCCCAGGCCGGAGATCGTCTCGGTATCCACTTTCACAACCGGTGCGGCCTGCGGCGTGGCCGGCTGGGGCTGGGCCCACAGGCTGCACGCGGCCGCCGCCGTCATCACTCCGGTCGTCACTCCCGTCAACCACCCTGTTCTCATTCGATTCATCGTCCCGCTCCTTCTGGTTTCCTTTGTGGCTGGGGTGGCTTCGGTGCAGGTTTGGCAGTCTCCGACTTCCGAGGAGAAGTCGTCGATGCGTCAGGCTGCATGTCGGTTGGGGTCTTGCCGATCATCGGGCGTGCGAATCGCTCGTCGCCCAGCGCAACATTTGCTTCGATTTTCTCGTAGGCGATTTTCTGGCGGTTGCTGCTGCCCTTCACATTCGATTCGATGGAGAACGGCAGAAACCAGCCGCTGACCTCTTTGTAGTCGCCCAGTGAGGTCTCAAACTCGCGCTCCGCTCCTCGAATCATCCGTTTCGTCTCGATTTTGATCGGCACGTAGTAGTCGCTGTCCATGTAGTAGATCTGGACGTCGCCATTCCGGCGGGTGACCCGAAGCTTGTACGCGTCAGTTCCTTCCACCGGCTCCCGGCCAAGATACTCGACTCGATTCCCCTTCTGCCGGTAGTTGATCAGCGGGCCCTCGAAGTCAGAGTCTTCGAGGATTTCTTTCTGCTCCGCTTCGCTGAGGGCCTCGGGATCTTTCTTGCCATCCCACGGCTCGATCTTCCATCCGACCTTGCCGTCCCAGGCGTTGATCCCGGTCATGCCCTGCATTGCGAACTCTTCGCGAACCATCTGCGGACGCCGGTTTTCCTGGACTACGCGCGCCTCGAATCCGCCGCCGCCGATGAACTTGCCGCTGCGACGAAGCGATCGAATCGCGGCGATTCGCTCCATG
>JBDSGC010000189.1:0-3824 GCA_039919215.1 Thermoanaerobaculia bacterium
GGCACAGCCTCAGCCCCTCGTCCGGCCTTCGCCCACCTTCTCCCCGCTGGGGCGGGGAGAAGGGACTCGATCGGAGGAGATCATCGACCCACATGGAGACGCGGCCCGCTCCGCTTCTGCGTACAACACGAACGGGTCTCAGCGGATCCCTTCCGGCACCACCGCGCCCAGGGCTGTACGCGTCTCTTCAATGCGAATGGATGCGCCCCGCCACAGCACACCCACGAAGGAACCGACCCCCGTCATCGAAGTCGTCTCGCCAACACTCCCCATCCCCCATGCAATAATCCGCGATCCCAGATCGGAGAGGAAAACCATGTCCCGAATCGTGAAGTCCGGCCTGATCCAGACCTCGCTCGCCTGCGACACCAGCGAGTCGCTCGAAACCATCCGCACTGCGCAGATTGAGCGAACCCTGCAGTACATCGATCAGGCTGGGCGCGAAGGCGTGCAGATCCTCTGCATGCAGGAGATCTTCACCGGACCCTACTTCTGCGCCGAACAGAACACCCGCTGGTACGACTCCGTCGAGAAGATCCCCGACGGACCGACCACCAGGCTGATGCAGGAGTACGCGAAGAAATACAAGATGGTCATCGTCGTGCCTCTGTATGAAGAGGAATCGACCGGCGTCTACTACAACACCGCCGCCGTCATCGACGCCGACGGCACGTACCTCGGCAAGTACCGCAAGAACCACATCCCCCACGTCGCTCCCGGCTTCTGGGAGAAGTTCTACTTCCGTCCCGGCAATATGGGCTATCCGGTTTTCGAAACCGCTTACGCCAAGGTCGGCGTCTACATCTGCTACGACCGCCATTTCCCGGAAGGCGCGCGCGAGCTCGGACTCAACGGCGCGGAGATCGTCATGAATCCGTCGGCCACCGTGGCCGGCCTCTCCGAGTATCTCTGGAAGCTCGAACAGCCTGCCCATGCGGTGGCCAACGGCTATTTCGTCGGTGCCATCAACCGGGTGGGCATGGAAGGTCCGTGGAACATCGGCGAGTTTTACGGCCAGAGTTACTTTTGCGATCCTCGAGGACAGATGCTGGCCATGGGCAAGCGTGATGAGAGCGCGCTGATCACCGCGGAGCTGGACATGGACAAGATCCGCGAGGTTCGCAACACTTGGCAGTTCTTCCGCGATCGCCGCCCGGAGACCTACGGCGGAATCGTCAAGCCCTGAATCCCTTTTCCGAAGCCTCGGTTCCTGCCGAGGGGCGTGCCCTTCCCGATCCCATGCGCGACCAGATCCTTTTCTCAGTCAACGGCAGCGAGCACCGTGTCGGCGGCAGCAGTGCATTCGCCACGCTGGCGAACTGGCTGCGTTACGAAGAGGGAGCGACCGGCACCAAGACCGTCTGCGAAGAGGGAGACTGCGGCGCCTGCACGGTGCTGGTGCGCCGCTCGGCGAAGGACGACTTCGTACCGGTCAACTCCTGCATCCTTTCCATCGCGCAGATGGACGGGGCCAGCATCATCACCGTGGAAGGTCTGAAGAACGGCAGTGAGCTGAATGCCGTGCAGCAGTCCATGGTCACCTGTCACGGGGCGCAGTGCGGCTACTGCACGCCAGGATTCATCGTGGCCATGTCGGCCATGTTCGAGAACTGCGACCGCGTCGACGAACAGCAGACGCGAGACGGCCTGACCGGCAATCTCTGTCGCTGCACCGGATACGAACCGATCATCAAAGCGGCGCTGGCAGTGGACGTTGCCGGCGTGCCGAAACTGCGCGAGCGTTACCTCGATGTGCCATCCGCGCCCGACGCCACGAAGATCGAAGGCGGCGGGCGCCTGTTCTTTGCACCAGTGACCATGGCGGAGGCCACAGCATTCAAGCGCGATCACCAGCCCTGCACGATCGTTCAGGGTGGCACCGATGTCGGCGTCTGGGTCAACAAGCGTGCCTTCGCTCCGCCGGCCATGCTCTTCCTCGGAAAAATCGAAGGATTGAGCGAGCTACGCGACGCGCGTGATGGCATCGTCGCCGGCGCGAATGTCAGCCTGGCGAAATTCGAAGCCTTCATCCGCGAGCGCATCCCGGAACTGGCGAAGATCCTGGCCATCTTCGGCTCACCGCAGATCAAGTGGGCCGGCACCCTCGCGGGGAACATCGCCAACGGCTCCCCCATCGCCGATACCTTGCCCTACCTTTATGTTGCCGGCGCCGAGCTGGAGCTGACCGGCACCGCGGGCGCCCGCCTCGTTCCCATCGATCGTTTCTACCTCGGATACAAAAAGTTTGACCTGAAACCCGACGAGATCATCACCCGCATCCGCATCCCCGCCGTTCACGATCTGGTGAAGCTCTACAAAGTCAGCCGTCGCAAGGATCTGGACATCTCCGCGTTCACAGCGGCCATCCGCCTGTCCTTCGAGAACGGCCTGATTGCGGCCCCGAAGATCGTCTACGGTGGCGTCGGCCCCACGCTGCTGCGCCTCACGGAGACCGAAGCGTTTCTCACAGGCAAACAGCCGAAGCTGGCGACGTTCGAGCAGGCCGGCGCGATCGCCCGCGGCGAGATCAAGCCGATCTCAGACGTCCGCGGCTCCGCCGATTACCGGCTGCAGCTGGCCGAGAACATCCTGTCGAAGTTCTGGTTCGAGACGTTCGGCGCGGCATCGGAAAGACAGGCACAGAGCGCTTCTCGCTGAGAGAAGAGAGGGCGACGCCGTTTTTCCGATTCACGCTGATTTTGGCCGGTTCGCTGGGAGCCTGCGCGGCTGAACTTCTTGAGCGTGATCTTGGCGGAGCCTTGGGCAACCAGCGCCGCCGGCCGTGCCGGCCTAGGGAGCCTGCGCGGTAGAAGGGTCTGCGGAGGGACGGATGGCCCAGAACTGCTGGTAGCCGGCGAAGCCGGCAGAAGACAGTAGCCCCCGGCTTCAGCCGGGGGAACACCCGACCCGATGCAGCGAAGCCCGCTTCAGCGGGCGACAGAAGGGTTCCGCGTCATGGAGAACCACCATGAATCAATCCGCTGTTCTGTCGCCCGCTGAAGCGCGCTCGCGAATGTGACTTGCCACGTTTCCCCCGGCTGAAGCCGGGGGCTACAGTCTCTCGCCGGCCGTGCCGGCCTGGGAGGGCTGGCGGTAGAACGCTTGAAAAAGCGAGCCTCATATCGAATCGTAGCGCGCCGAATTTTTCTACCGCGCAGGCTTCTAGCTCGACAGGAGATCCACGTTGATGGGAAGGCGGACGGTGAACAGCGCGCCGTGCCCGACGCCGGCGCTCTCGACGGAGACCGTTCCGCCGTGAAGCTCGACGATGTGTTTCACGATGGCCAGGCCGAGGCCCATGCCACCGTGCCGTCGTTCTCCAAGTTGCGCGTAGCGCTCGAAAACATGAGGGAGAAACTGTGGCGGAATGCCTTCGCCGCTGTCCTGGACTCGGATCACCGCGTCGGGGCCTTCCCGTTCGAGGCTGATGCCGATCAGCCCGCCGGCCGGCGTGAACTTGATGGCGTTCGACAGCAGATTGCTGACGACCTGGCGGAGCCTGGTGCCATCAGCCGACAGGAGAATGGGAACGGTGTTTTCCCACTGGAGCGAAAGTCCTTTGGCCGTGGCAGCGGGCCGGACCGACGTGACGGTGTCATCGACGATGTCGTGCAGATCGACATCCGTTTTGCTCGTGTCGAACTTGCCCGTCATCATCCGGGAGATGTCCAGCAGGTCGTCAATCAACTGCGCCTGCAGGGAGGCGGAATTGGTGATCGCGCGCGCCGCTTCCAGCGCCGTGTCGCGGTCGGGGTTTCTTGTCAGCAGCGCCGACCAGCCGAGAACAGACGTCAGCGGCGTGCGCAGTTCGTGGGACAGCGCTG
>JBDSGC010000190.1:0-2958 GCA_039919215.1 Thermoanaerobaculia bacterium
GACCGGATGCTGGTGATGCAGCAGGGAACGCTCGCTCTCGACGGGCCGCCGTCCGCCGTCATGACCGAGGAGGTCGTGGCGCGACTGTTCGGGTTCGAAGCTCGCTCGATCGAGTCGGACGGCCGGCGATGGCTGGTTCCCCGACGCTGAGCGCCGCGAACGCCGCACGAAAGACTGCGAGGAGCCTGCGCGGTCAAACGTCTTGGAGCGTGATCTTGGCGGAGCCTTGGGCAACCAGCGCCGCCGGCCGTGCCGGCCCGGTAAACACAACCAGCCTCCTCCCGTCCAACGGTCATGAATCGTACGAAACAATTTCTCGGCGCCGTGGCGACGCTTGCTCTGCTCACCGGTGCCGCTCCTGAACAGAAACTCACCGAGCGCCAGAGGGTGCTCCACGCCATGAACCGGCTGAGCTTCGGGCCGCGTCCCGGAGATGTCGAGGCGGTGCTGAAGGACGGCCTCGATGTCTGGATCAACCAGCAGCTCCATCCCGATCAGCTTCCCGATCGAGCCATGGAAGCGCGCCTGGCATCGATGTCCACGCTGCGGATGTCGAGCAACGAGATCATTCAGAAGTTTTACCGGCCGCTGCAGGAAGCGAGGCAGCAGGCGAAGCGAGCGGCCGGGAACGCACCGCCGGACGGGATGAAGGGCGACGAGAAGATGGACGCGGCGGAGCTTCGCCGAGAGCTGCGCAAGAACACTCCGCCGGACGCCCGACCGCAGCGGGTGATGGAAGAGCTGCAATCGCAGCGGATTCTTCGCGCGGTGGAGTCGGATCGTCAGCTCAACGAGGTGATGGTCGACTTCTGGATGAATCACTTCAATGTCTTCGCCGGAAAGGGCATCGATCGCTTTCTGCTGACCAGTTATGAGCGCGACACCGTGCGGCCGCGGGTGTGGGGACGTTTCGAGGATCTGCTGATGGCCACGGCGAAATCGCCAGCCATGCTTTTTTATCTCGACAACGCGCGTTCGGTGGCCGCTCCGGAGAATCGACCCCAGATTTCGCAGCGCGAGGACGGAGGAATGCGCCGCCGAGGCGGACTGGGAACGCGCGGTCGAGCCAACGTCATGTCCGAGGAACCGATGATGGCGGGGAAGCCGAAGAACCCCAAGGCCACTCGCGGTGGCCTCAACGAAAACTACGCTCGCGAAATCATGGAGCTGCACACTCTCGGCGTCGATGCCGGCTACACACAGAAGGATGTCACTGAGCTCGCTCGCGTTTTGACCGGCTGGACCATCGCCGGCGGAAGGAAGGGCATCGAGGGAAGCGGATTCCTCTACCGGCCGCAACTTCACGACTCCGCCGCAAAAACCGTTCTCGGCGTCCGCTTTGCGCCAGGTGGAGGCATGGAAGAGGGCGAGAAGATGATCCGCCTGCTGGCCCACCATCCCGCCACCGCCCGCCACATCGCAACCCGACTGTGCCAGCGTCTGGTTGCCGATGAGCCACCTCCCGCGCTGGTCGATCGAGTGGCAAAAAGGTTTCTGGATACCGACGGCGACCTGCGGCAGACCGTGAAAGCAGTCATCGACGGCCCGGAGTTCTGGGATCCGCGCGCGTCGCGGTCGAAGGTCAAGTCTCCGTTCGAGTACGCAGTGTCTGCGGTCCGGGCCATTCGGGCCACCGTGAACAATCCCATCCCCATCGCCCGCGCGTTGCAGCAGATCGGCGAGCCGCTCTACGGCGCGCAGCCGCCCACCGGCTACAGCGACAAGGCCGACGGTTGGATCAATACCGGAGCGCTGCTCAATCGCCTCAACTTCGCCCTGGCTCTGGCCTCGAACAAGCTGCCGGGCGTCCATGCCGACGTGTTGTCGCTGATCCCGGCGGTGGAGGCGGCCGATCCGTCGCGATCGGTGGATGCGCTGGCCGTCGTGCTCACCGGCGGAAGTCTCAGCGAGGAAACGAAATCGACGATCAAGGCTCGGATCGTCGAGCAGAAGTCGCCGTCAGAGGATCCCCGGGACAACACACAACTGCCAACAATCACGGGGTTGATTCTCGGCAGCCCGGAGTTTCAGAAGCAGTGAGCGGAAAGCAGAAAGCACAAAGCAGAAGGCAACCCAATCTGGTTCGACGTTTGATCGAACCTTGAATCGCATCCGGCACACGGGAGCAGCCCAATGATCAATCGCAGATGTTTTTTGAAATCGTCCGGCCTGGCGCTGGTGGCTGGCCCGCTCCTCCCCGGCGTCTTCGTGAAGATGGCCAATGCGGCCACCACGAAAGGAAAAAAAGTGCTGGTGGCAGTTTTTCAGCGCGGTGCGGTGGATGGCCTCAACGTCGTCGTTCCGTATGGCGAACAGCATTACTTCGACGCCAGGCCGACAATCGCCATCCCCCGGCCGGGTGGAGCGGAGGGGGCGGCCATCGATCTCGATGGGTTTTTTGGCGTGCATCCTTCAATGGCTTCGATGGTTCCTTTCTTCAAAGACAAGAGCTGCGCGTTCATCCAGGCGGTGGGAAGTCCTGACGCTACGCGCTCCCACTTCGATGCGCAGGACTTCATGGAGTCGGGAACGCCGGGCGTGAAGTCGACCGAGGATGGCTTTCTGTCCCGCGCCATTGGCTCGAAGAAGGAGTCGAAGGCTTCGCCACTCCGTGCCGTGGCCCTCGGTCCCGCGCTTCCCAGGATTCTCACCGGCGCGTCGGGAGCTGTGGCCATGAGCAGCATCGCGCAGTTCGGCATTCGTGGCGGAGCGGACGCCAATCAGGCCTCGGCTGGATTCGAATCGATGTACGCCGGGGCCGTGGCGGGCGCGCTGGGCGGGACGGCCAAGGACTCCTTCGAAGCGGCTCGTATCCTCAAGAGCGCGGATCCGCAGAAGCTGCAGTCGGAAAACGGCGCCGTCTATCCTCCCAGCCCACTGGCAAACTCTCTCCGTCAGATCGCGCAGTTGATCAAGGCGGGAGTTGGGCTGGAAGTCGCCTTCGCGGACGTCGGTGGA
>JBDSGC010000191.1:0-5016 GCA_039919215.1 Thermoanaerobaculia bacterium
CCGGGGAGAAGGACTCTCGATGGGAGAGTCCACCTCAACAGTCGCAGCGCAGGCCGAGGAACTCCTGCGTCTCTTCGCGGGAAGGGTTGGTGAAGACGATGCTGCAGCGGTCGGCTTCCATCAGTTCGCCGGCGCCATCACACGGGCAGAGGCAGGCCACCCAGTCGGCCAGGCGCTTGGCCTGATCGAGTTGATGCGTCACCAGAACGACTGTCCGCGTCTTCTTGAGCTCGACGATGGCTTCTTCGATCGCGGCGGCGGACCTCGGATCGAGCGCCGAGGTTGGCTCGTCCATCAGGATGACCTCGGGATCGACCGCGAGCGTGCGCGCGATGGCCAGCCGCTGCTGCTGGCCCACGGAAAGCGTTGATGCCGGCTGCGCCAGCCGCTCGCGAACTTCGCTCCACAGTCCAGCCAGCGAAAGAGTCGATTCGAGGACCTCGTCGCGATTCCTTCGGTTGACGAGACCGAGACGGTGGGCGGCGAACAGGACGTTCCGCTCGATGGAACCGGGGAACACCACCGGCTGCTGGAACACGATTCCGATCCTGCGACGCAGCTCGTCAGGATCCACGCTCGGTGAACGTGTCTCCGTCCCCTCGAAGACCACCCGGCCCGAGACGTCCAGGTCCCGGCCGAGGTCGACCAGCCGGTTCAGGCATTTCAGCAAGGTGGATTTGCCGGCACCGGAAGGGCCGATGATCGCGGTGACCATCCGTCGCGGAATGTCGAAGCTGACTTTCCGGAGAATGGTGGCGCCGCTGCGGGGCGCGCGCACGGTCAGGTCATGGATCGACAGCACCGGAGTGAGGAGGTCGTCAGCCACGCCGGGCCTCCTCGTGCAGTCGCAGACGCAGCGGAAGCGCGATCAGCGACAGGGTGGTCACCACGATCAGCAGAACGATTGCGCTGCCCCAGAGGTTGCGCGTCATGGCCGGATCGAAGGAGTCCTGGGCCAGCACGAAGATGTGGTACGGCAGCGCCAGCACCGGGCTGTCGATCACTCCCTTCGGAATGGTCGCGCCGGCAAAGACGGCCGCGGTGAACATGATCGGCGCGGTCTCGCCGGCAGCGCGCGCGAGACCGAGCAGGGTCCCAGTGAGCAAGCCGGCCGCACCTTGCGGCAGCAGGATGGAACGGGCCACCTGGGGGCGGCCAAGCCCGAGGCCGAACGCTGCCTCGAGCGTGGCCGCCGGAATCGCGCGCAGCTTCTCGATGAAGGCCACGGTCACCGTGGGGAGAATCATGATGGCCAGGAGGATCCCGCCGGCGAGCCACGACTTCCTCATCCCCAGACGTTGCACGAAGAAGGCGAGTCCGAAGAGCCCGAACACGATGGAGGGCACTCCGTTGAGCGCCTGCAGCAGCGCATCGATCGATCGACGGAGCCGGCCCGGAGAGAGGTAAAGCTGATGAAACAACCCGAGGCCCATGGCTACGGGCAGCGAGATCGTAGCCGCCGTCAGCATCAGGATCAGCGTGCCCACCAGTTGGTAAAGGATTCCACCTTCGGCGCCGACCGAGCGAACCTGCTCCGTGAAGAAGTGCCACGAGAGCGCAGGGAATCCTCGGACGATCACCAGTCCGGCCACGGTGGCGATGATGCCCAGCGCCGCCACCGTTCCGATGATGGCGATCACCGCCAGCAGCCGATCGATGATTCGCCTCACGCGATGGCTCCCATCCGCATGCGGGTCCGCAGCAGGCTGGCCAGAAGCGTGATGCCGATGACCGTTGCGAAAAGAGTCAGGGCCAGGGCCAGCAGCGCGGAAGTGTGCAGCGGATCGCCGACGGCGATGTTGGTCTCGGCGCCGCCGAGCTTCGAGGTGATGGTCTGGCCGGCATCGACCAGCGAGTGGGCGATGGTTCCCAGCTTCGGCAGCCGGTTGTCGGCCCGGCCGACCACCAGGAACACGGCGATGGTCTCGCCCAGGGCCCGGCCGAGGGCGAGCAGCATCGCGCTGAGCAGGCCGGGCATCGCCTGCGGCAGCACGATCGAGCCGAGCGTCTCCGCGCGGGTGAGCCCCAGTCCCCGCGCCGCGTCGCGGTCGCGCGCGGCTACCGATCGAAAGGCATCGTCGAACAACGTCATCAGGGTCGGCAGGATCATCACGGCGAGCAGCACTCCAGCGGTGAGGAGCGTGTCTCCGGAATCGGCGTCCCAGCGCAAACGCAGAAACAACGACGACATCCAGTTGCGCAGGAAGAGCACGCCGAGAAGTCCGTAGATCACGGAGGGGACACCGGCCAGCAACTCGATCAACAGTTTCAGGGCCAGACGCGGACGCTCGGACAGCATCTCCGCGCTGACCACCGCGGTAGCGAATGCGAGAGGAGTGGCCAGGACGATGGCGATCGATGACACCACCGCGGTGCCGTACAGCATTGCCGCTGCCTGAAACGCTTCTTTACGGTAGTACCAGTGGTTCTTCGAGAAAAACGCCCAGCCTTCATGACGGAAAACCGCGACACTCCCGACGGCGAGGAACAGGACGATCCCCGCAACGGTGACCAGCGTCAGCAACGTGAGCGCGGTCGCCATCAGGCGCAGCAGGTCGATCCGTCGCGGTGATCTCATGGTCACGAGCAGGTCATTCCATCAATAGCTGATCAGCATCTTCAGTCCGTACCGCGTGTCGACAGGGCGGGTCGGAGCGAAGCCGTTCTGGCGGAGCTTGTCGTAATCCACCATCAGGGCTGCGGTGACCTTGTTGAGGTTCGGCAGCCAGTAGGCCACGCCGACGATGTCCCGCTTGCTCTTCTGATTGAAATCTTTGTTCGGCTTGAGGTCATCGTGGCGCAGGAGGAGCTCCCAGCCGGTGGTCCCGAATCGCGGAGTGGCCCACACGGAGAAGCCGCTGGCGCTGGCTACTGGCTTGGTGGCCGATGACTGATCTTTGGCTCTGATCAGTTCGAGGCCGGCGTTGGCCATCGGATGTTCCCAGGACACTTGTCCGAAGACTCTCTGGCGTTTGGCGCGGCCGACCACGTGGTCGTCATCGAGGAACCCGGTGACCCGCAGGCCCTTCCAGATTCCGCCGAGTGGCAGAGGGCGGACGCTGGCGCGGACTTGCAGGGCCTTCTCGTTATTGGCGTCGGCGCGCGTGTAGCCGTCGCCGTTGTAGAAACCGGCGTGCACATCGCCGTAGTTTCCGGCGAAGTTGTAGTGGCCGCTGAGGCCCGCGTCCGATGAGGTGACGAACCCTGCGCGATCGACAAAGATCGGTCCCTGAAATCGGTAGCGATAAATGGCCTCGGTGTAGTCGACGTACGGCGTCTGCTGGATCCCGAGACGAACCCAGGAGCCCTTGGTGGTCCAGTCATCGAGATTGAACTGGCCGAAGGCGTACTTCAGGCGGAACACCTGGCTGCCGGTCAGCGAGGGGCCGCTGCCGGTCTCCCGGGCGATGTCCGGCGTGACGCGGAAGGCGATGCGGTGATTCAGATTGCCGGTGAAGTTGAGGTACGCGCGGGCCACGTTGAACGACGAGGGGTGAATCCGATTGCCGTCGGAGTCCGCGGTGCGAGGCGATTGGGTGTACGTGAAGTCGCTGAAGATGACCGTGCCGATCTTGAATGACGGCGTGTCATCGGGCTTAGTGGATCCGGCGGCAGGAGTGACCTGGGAGATCGCGGAGGTGGCCAGGGCCAGCAGGGAAATAGCAACGAGGGTGCGCAGCCGGAAGGTGGAATTCATCAACGTCAGTCTCCTTCGATGGTGGTCAGAGGGCGAATGAAATCATGCGATGCGAAGTCGACTACTTCCGGCGCTTCGCTGCCGGCCGGGCCGCCGGTTTCGCCGGAGCCTCGAGATCCTTGAGCCTCAGATAGCCGTGCTTCTTCACCAATTCCTGTCCGCGGGGCGACAGGACGAAGTCGACCAGCGTTCTGGCCTCACCGGTCGGAGCTCCGTTGGAGATGAAGAAGAGCGGGCGCGACATCGGGTAGGCGCCGCTGGCGATGTTGGCGGCGACCGGCGCGACCACGCGGCCGTCATCGAGCTTGAGCGCCAGGGCCTTGATCCTCGGATTCCCTTCGGCCCACGATGAGGAGAGCTGCGAGATGGAACCCCGCGTCGAGATCACTTTGGTCCGGGTCTCTTCATTGCCGCCCACTTCGGGATGGCTCACTTCCGGCGCCTTCTTCGGGTCGCCGTACACCCATTTGGCGAAGACTTCCCAGGTGCCGCGGCCCGGTTCCTTGTTGAAGAACACGACCTTCTCATTCGGACCGCCCAGCTGCTTCCAGTTGGTGATGCGCCCTTCGTAAAGGTCCGTGATCTGCGCCTTAGTCAGCCCCTTCACGCCGCCGTTGTACACGTCCGCGGCGACCACCAGAGCCACGGCGTCCTGGCCAATTTTCGTCTCGACGAAATTCACGTTGGGATACTTGGCGCGATCGTCAGAGGCAATCGGTTTGCTGGACATCCCCAGCTCGATGGAACCGTCGCCGATCCCGGAGATCCCGCCGGAAGATCCTCCCTGCGTGTCGACGATGATCTGCATCTTCTTTTCGGCGCGCAGGATCTCCGCTGCCTCGGCAGCGACGGGGTTGACCGTGGTCGAGCCGTTGACGCGCAGGCTTGCGGCGGAAACGGTGAATGAGAGGAGCGTGGTCGTAGCGATGGCGAGCGATGCCCCAAGAAAACGCGAGTTCAAGCAGTCTCTCCTTTTGATTGCGACGTGATGGCGACGTGCTTGCGACGATCAGCAGCAGGCGTCCTCGCCGGGAGCGCAGCAGGCATAACCCGCCCGCTCCTCACCCGGCTGCAGGATGGCGAAGAAATTCTTGTAAGGCGGATTGGAGAGTTTGGCTACGGTGTCGGTGCAGATCTCGTAGGCCTCGTTGCGCGGGAACTGGTGGCCTTCCTCATCGACGAACGCCTTGCCCGGACCGAGGTACACGGCCTGATGACCCTTGAAGACGCAGCCGGCTGTCTTCTCGAATTTGAAGCCGCGGACGGTGATCGAGTAGAAGGGATGTCCTTCCACGTCCTTCCAGTACACCTTCTTGAGC
>JBDSGC010000192.1:0-4517 GCA_039919215.1 Thermoanaerobaculia bacterium
GTTCCGTTGCAGTCGGAGGCCGGGTTCCCCAGAGCTGGCGATCTTTCCAGCAGCGAGCACTCGATGCCTCTCCCCTCCGGCAGCCTGCCCGAAGATCGGGGCATTTCCTTGAATCGACGGATCGCCAGCGCGGTAGTGGAGATCAAGCCGTGATTGCGTTCCTGGTGCGACTCAGCGGGTTCCGTCGTGTTCTGAAACCGGATTCCCGCAAGCGTCTCGAAGAACAAATGCGGCCGAGGACGGCCGCACCACACCTGGCGATCTTGCCTGCGGCGAGCACTCCATTCGTCTCACCTCCGGGAGCCTGCCTGAGGATGGGGGCATTTCTTTGAATCGACGAATCGCCAGTGCGCTCGTCGTCGCGGCCATCGCTGGCGGCGCCTGGATCCGACTGGGACCAGTCCCGGTCATCACTGGCGATCCGACACCCTCGATCGTCGATCGGAACGGCGTGGTTCTCTACGCACCGCTCTCGCCTGGGGGAACCCGCAGCGAATGGATCAGGGTCATCCCTCCTCACATTGCCGCGGCAACGATCGCCGCGGAGGATCGCCGCTTCGAACGACATGTCGGCGTGGACCCCGTGTCCATCGGACGGGCGTTCGTCCACAACGCCATGCGTCTGCGGGTGGTGGAAGGGGGATCCACGATTTCGCAGCAGGTGGCCAAGCTGATTCTGGCGGAGGGACATCGGCGTCGCATCGAAGAGCCCTCGCCGCGAACCTGGAGTGCGAAGCTTCAGGAAGCCGTCGTCGCGCTCCGCCTGGAGCATCGCTACGACAAGTCCGCGATCCTCGGTCTCTATCTCAATCTGGCGCCTTACGGCGAGCAGACCGTCGGCATCGCCCGCGCCAGCCGCCGGTACTTCGGCTGCGCTCCGGAAGATCTCACCGTCGCCCAGTCGGCGTGGCTGGCGTCGCTGCCGCAGCGGCCGTCGACGCCTCGCCGGGCCTTGTCGCGCCAGCGGACCGTGCTCGCGCGCATGCACGCGCTGGGAAGCATCAGCGACGCGATGTGGCGGAATGCGAAAAGCGAGCGGCTGGCATTTGCACGCCAGTCCGTGCCGCTTCTGGCCCCTCATTTTGTGGAGCGGGTGATGGAGTCGCGCGCTGCTGCCGGTCACGGACGCATCGTCACCACACTCGATGCACCCCTGCAGCGCGATGTGCGGGGCATCCTTGCAGCGGAGCGCGATTCGTTGCTCCGCCATGGCGCTCACAGTGTGGCCGTCGCGGTCCTCGACAACCGCAGCGGCGAGTGGCTGGCCTGGGAGGGTTCCGGCGATTACTTCGGAGGCAACGGGTCGGCGGGCGGCCGGCTCTTCGGTGGAGCGATCGATGGTGTGATCACGCCGAGGCAGCCTGGTTCTGCGCTCAAGCCGTTCACGTATTCCGTCGCCTTCGAACAGGGGAACACGCCGGCAACGGTGCTCGCCGACGTCCCTTCGCAATTCGCCACGGCCGAAGCGGGCATCGTCTACACGCCGCGCAACTACGACGGGCAGTATCGCGGACCGCTGCGCGCGCGCATGGCGCTGGCTGGCTCGGAGAATGTTCCGGCGGTGGCCATGCTGTCCCGCATCGGCGTTCCGGCGCTGCTTCGATTCCTCCGCGCCCTCGGCTTCTCCGGACTGACTCGCACCGCGGATACTTACGGCCTGGGCCTGACCCTGGGGGATGCCGAGGTCACGCTCCAGGAACTGGTGACGGCGTACGCAACGCTGGCGCGCGGCGGCCTGTCGGTCAGCCCGCGGATGATTCCGCAACAGGAGAATCTCCGCGGCGATGGGACGGAGAGACGGGTGATGTCGGCGAAGACGGCGTTCTGGATCACCGACATCCTCAGCGATGCCTCGGCGCGCGAATACGCATTCGGACGGGGAGGGGCGCTCGAGTTTCCCTTCCCGGTCGCGGTGAAGACGGGAACCTCTCAGGCCTACCGCGACAACTGGACCGTCGGTTACACGCGCGAAATCACAGTCGGCGTGTGGGTGGGAAACTTCGACCGCCAGGAGCTGCGCAACTCCAGCGGGGTCACCGGTGCCGGCCCCATTTTCCACTCCGTGATGCTGGCGGCGAACCGGACGGTCCACGGCGCAGGTGGCTCGATCGTCGATCGGCCAGAGGAGCTGGAGTCGCAGCCGATCTGTTTGCTGTCCGGTCATCGACCGTCGCTGGAGTGCCCGGCCACCGGTTCGGAATGGCTGCCCATCGATGCCCCGGTGGCGTTCTGTGAGTGGCATCGACGAGGCCACGTCTCCTGGCCGGGGGAGTACGCAGAATGGGCGGCGATGCGATCTCCGCGAACACCGCCGGTCATGCAGGCGGCGGCGACGTCAGGATTCCGCATCGTGAATCCGCGCGACGGCTCGACCTACCTGATCGATCCCACGCTGCGCTCGAGCTTCCAGGCGCTCCCCTTGCGCGCGGCGGCGACCTCTCCAGTCCGCTGGCGCGTCGACGGCCGCCTCCTGGCGTCGTCCGAATGGCCGCTGCAACCGGGGCGTCACACCATTCAAGCGACCGATGCGACGGGACGCCGCGATGAGGCGATGGTGACAGTGAAGTAGGGCGAGTTGATCGTGTGGCGCGGCCGTCCTCGGCCGCCTTTTCCCGGGACGGGAAACCGATCGAAGCTTCGAGATTCACAAACCTCCTGGGGAAACGCGGCCGGCAGTTCGCGCGCCATGGCCCTGGTCACACCGTTTGTTCGCACGATTCCCGCATACTGAGAGCGTTCTGTTGGCGATCTCTTGAGAGCACAGGGAGCATCATGAGCAAACCGATCATCGGCATCGGCTCGGACGTCGCGGTCCAGCCGGGGCAGCGGGACCGCGCGTTCGTCTACACCACGTACGTCGAGGCGTTGAAGAGGGCCGGCGCGATTCCGCTGCTCGTTCCTCCTCAACCGGAAAACGCCGCCGATCTCCTCGATGGACTCGATGGTCTGCTTCTGGCCGGCGGCGATGACTGCGACCCGGCGGCCTACGGAGAAGAACGCCACCCTTCGGTTGATCCGGTGATGGATCCCCGTCGCCAGAACAATGATCTGGCGCTGGCCAGGATGGCCCGCGATCGCGGCGTCCCCACCCTGGGTATCTGCCTCGGTGTCCAGGTCATGAATGTCGCCGCGGGCGGGACACTCATTCAGGACATCGAATCGACGATGCAGACCGACATCGACCATGCCAGCAATCCGAACGACCGGCATCGCCATGAAGTCACGATTGAATCGAATACCCATCTGTCCGGCATCCTCGGTGCGACGAACTTCAACGTGAACTCCTCGCACCATCAGGCCATCAAAGGCCTGGGCCACGGACTTCGCGTCACCGCCAAAGCGCCCGACGGCATCATCGAAGGGCTGGAGGATCCGTCGCTTCCGTTCTATCTGGGAGTGCAATGGCATCCTGAGGACATGGCGGGCGAGACGTCGGCATCAGACCTGTTTGGTGCGCTGGTCGAGGCTGCGCGCAAGTACTCGCAAACGAAGGGGAAAGCCTCCACGGAAATGTCACCGGTCGTGGCCGGCCTTTCGGAATAGGCCTGAGGTCGGTCCCGTTTCCGACCGCGTGACGAAAACCTCCCTCATCAGAAGGATCGCGCTGCTGGCCCTGACCGCGTCGTTGACCGCGGGCTCAACGTTTGCCGGCCCGTGGCTCACCGGTGTCGAAGCAGCGCAGAAGAAGGCGAAGCAGAAGCATCAGCTCATCTTCGTCGACCTCTTCGCGGAGTGGTGTGGCTGGTGCCATCGCTTCGAACAGGACGTCATCCCGTCCGAGGCGTTCCAGAAAGCCACCGACGACATGGTCCTGCTCCGGCTGAACACGGAGGATGGGAAAGACGGGACGAAGCTGGCGCGGGACTTCGGGATCTCCACGCTGCCCACATTCCTTCTCCTGACGGATGACGGCATGATTGCAGGAACGATCCGCGGTTATGCGCCGCCCGCCCAGTTCGCCCAGTCGCTGAAAGAGGTGGAGGGTAAGTACCGGCTCTTCCAGAAGCGTGTCGACGGGGAGAGCGCGTTGGCCAGGGACTACCCGAAGCGCCTTGAGCTGGCCAAGGAATTCCGGTCGCGTTACGGACTCTCGCAGAGCGAGACGCGCCTGCGCAGCCTGCTGGCGGAGAGCGCGGTGCCGGTTGTGGTCCGCGATGAGGCCTACTATGAGCTGGCGCTCACGCAGGTGTTCCTGAAGAAGTACGACGATGCTGGAAAGACCCTCAAGAAGTTTGCGACGCTGCAGACGAAGGGCGAGATGTATGAGCGCTCCCGCCTGCTGGCCGGCGATATCTACGTCCAGCAGGGGAACTACATGGGCGCGGTCACCGAGTTCCGCAACTTCAAGTCGACGTTCCCGAAATCGCAGTTCATTGGCAACGTCGAGATGATCCTTCCTCAGATCGAACGCCAGCTCCGCAAGTGACCGCATCACGGATCGCCGTCGCTGCCCTGGTGGCTCTCTGGCTCGCCGTCCCCGCGGGCGCGCAGCTGACCAGTCAACTCGGCGGGGAAAT
>JBDSGC010000193.1:0-3607 GCA_039919215.1 Thermoanaerobaculia bacterium
TTGCGCGTTCTCTTTCTGGTCAACGCACGCTCCGGTCCCCGTCGCCGGGACGATCTCCAGGCAGTGATTCAGGCGAACTGTCTGGACTGGTCGTACGACGTCGCGGCATGCGGAACCAGAGAGGAACTTCCCGGGCTCATTTCCCACGCCTCCGCGGAGGGCGTCGAGGTCATCTATGCCGTGGGCGGTGACGGGACCATTCACGAGATCGCGCGGCATCTCATTGGAACGTCCATGGCCCTCGGAGTCCTACCCCGAGGTTCCGGCAACGGCTTCGCCCGCCACCTCGGGCTTCCGCTTCAACCGGCGGCCGCACTCCAGGCATGCCGTGGACTGCGCATCGAAACCATCGACACCGCCACGGTGAATGATCGCCCTTTCGTCGGTGTCATGGGACTGGGATTTGATGCATGGATTGCCGAAGCATTCGCAGGAGCGGGCACTCGTGGGATGCGGACGTACGTGCGGGTAGGCCTGCAGGGGTTCCGTCGATTTGAGGCTCAGGACTACTCGATCCGGATCGACGGCGAAACCATCGAACGACGAGCGCTGATCGTCGCCGTGGCCAACTCCAGCCAGTACGGCAACAACGCGCGGATCGCACCGCTGGCCTCGCTGCAGGATGGTCTGCTCGACATCACCATCATCGAACGCGTCCCCATCCTCGGTGCGCCTCTGCTCCTGGCGCGCCTGTTCTCCGGCTCGGTGCATCGATCCCCTGGCGTGACCACCCGAACCGGCCGGCGCGTCCAGATCGTTCGTGCCCGCGCGGGGGCGGCGCACCTGGACGGAGAACCGGTCACGCTCCCGGACACGATGACTGTGGAGATCGTTCCCCGATCGCTGCAGGTGATCGTCCCTGATCGGTCGCGCACCCGTTGATCGCACGCGCCCAGTGGCGTCGCTTCGAGCAGAACACCGCCGTCTCGCCGCCTGAAACGAAAATTCTGCTGCGGCGAAAATCGTGGCGGACGCTTCGCGAACCAACGCTGCCGGCCGTGCCGGCAACGCTGCCGGTCGTGCCGATCAGGGAGTGAGGCTGGCGACCAGTTCGTCGATCCGGCGGGCGAGGTCGTCGCGCGTTTCCACGAATCGCTGGTAGCGGGTGACGGGATCAAACTCCGAGCTGGGATCCTCGATGGGCCAGTGCTCCATCCGCTTCGCGCCCGGCCAGTTCGGGCAGTCTTGAGCCGCGGAGTCGCAGACGGTGACCACGACATCGAACGGCTGATCGAGAAAACGATCGGCGTGCTTCGATTCCGCATCCGAGATGTCCACGCCCAACTCCGCCATCGCCCGGATGGCCATCGGATGCACCCATCCCGCCGGCCGGGAACCGGCCGACTCGACCTCGAGCTCCTGGCCATGATGCAGTCGCGCCAGCGCGTCGGCCATCTGGCTTCGAACCGCGTTGCCTGTGCAGAGAAAGAGAATCCGTTTTTTCTTCGCCATCGGGAACGCATCGTAGCGCTCCCTCGCCGACAGGCGAAACCGAAGCCGCAGTCAGGGTCGCCGCGCCCGGAAAAACTTGTTTGTCAGATTGCGCTGGCCGATGGATCTTGTGGCAATGTGCTTGCTCTGCTGACCAGCATGGCCAAGCAGGAAAAGCTGAAGAAATTTTACGAGCTCATCGAAGACATCGAGACTGCGATGTTCACCACGCGACGTTCCGATGGGATGCTGGTCTCCCGTCCCATGGCCACCCAGGTACCAGCCGACGGTGCGGACCTCTGGTTCGCGACGTACAAGGGAAGCCCCAAACTCACAGAGCTTCGCAACGACGCCAACGTCAACCTGGCCTACTTCAAGCCGCGATCGAGAGAATGGGTCTCCGTTGCCGGACTGGCAAAGGTCGTCCGCGACCGGGACAAGATTCACGAGCTCTATCGCCCTGATTGGCGCGCCTGGTTCGGTGATGAAGGGGGCGAGAACGACGGCGGTCCGGACGACCCACGCATCGTCCTCATCGGCGTGAAGATCCGCCTGGCCATGTACCTGAAATCGAACAAGCCCCAGCCGGTGGTCCTGTTCGAGGTGATGAGGGGCATGATCACCGGGGAAAAGCCGAACTTCCCTCCGACGAAGACCATCTCGGCGACCGAGGCCAGGAAGAGTCGGGGACCCGCGCGCAAAAAGACTGCCACGAAGGCACGTAAGAAAACGCGCTGATCAATCGAACGCTGTGATCCCGGCCAAAGCCGAGAGAGGGGATGCCTTTCGTAGCGCCGGCATCCCTGCCGGCCGTGTCGCGGGCATCCTGCCCGCGGGATCTCGCCGAACAGCGCCGGCATCCCTGCCGGCGCTAGGTTCGCTGATAGGGCTACCAGGTGGGAGCCAGCGTTCGCGACGCCTGTCGTCCGAGAAGCCCCAGTGTGGCAGGGTCATCTCCGCGCAGTTCACGCAACACGCCGGCGAGATAGCTTTTGGCCACCGATTTTCGCCAGGTCATATGGAAATCGGTGTTGTCGAGCGGCTTGGCGTAGCGGGAGGCCCGCTCGGAGAACTCCTCGATGGAGTCGTCGGTCAGCATCTTCCCGACCAGCATGGATGCTTCGGTGAGAAGGATGGGCCGTGAGGCGACCGCGCCGAGAACCACCCGCGCCGCTTCGACCGCTCCGCTCTCGCTGAATCGGAGGGATGCGGCCACGCCGACGACAGGAAAATCGAACGCTCCGCGCCGCCGCAGCTTCCAGTAGGTGGAACGATTCTGCGAGCCCGGAACCCGGATCGAGGTCAGCATCTCGTCGGGACGGCGGGTCAGGAAGCGCATCCCATCGTCGTGGTACAGCGCCTCCAGCGGAATCTCCCGTTCGCCGCTCTGCGACAGCAGTGTGACCCTCGCCTCGAGAGCGATGAGCGCCGGCGCGGTATCGCTCGATGAGACCGCCCAGCAACGCGAACTGGAGGGAGCGACCCAGCAGACTCCGTCCTCCGCATTGGCCACGTCGGGGACGGCCACGCCCGCGGGACCGGGAGCCTTCTTGCAGAAATCGATGGCCTGCCGCCAGTCGTAATTCTGGTTGTAGTAATTGCAGCGGGTGTCCAGGCAGAGGTTTCCGCCAAGCGTCGCCGTGTTGCGGATGATCGGCGTGGCCACCTGAGCGGCAGCGCGGAACAGGGCGGGGTAATTCTGGCGCACGCCGGCATCGCGCACGATGTCAGAGAGCGTGGTGCAGGCGCCGATCTGCAGATCGGGGCCGTGGTGAATTCCACGCAGTTCCTGAACGTGACGGAGCGAGATGAGGAGCTCCGGCATCTGCTGGCGCCGCTTCATATTCGGAACGAGATCGGTGCCCCCGGCAAGCAGCATCCCGCCCGGACCGCCGTCCGCCAGCGCCTTCACCGCGTCCTGTGCATCGTGCGCCGCGTGATAGCGGAACGACCCGGCGCGCATCATTTGATAGGTTTCTCCGCGATGTTCGAACCCGGCGATTCCGGCGCCAGCCGGATCCCTGAGGCGACGACCTTCGACTTGCGCGGCTTCTCATTCGTGGCCCGCCCATCGCCACCCTCCCACGGAGGTGGAACCTTCGAGGCCTCGGGCCACACGATGGTTGGAAACGGCCCCGGACCCACCCGCGGAGAGCGCCCCAGCGCTTTCTCTTTC
>JBDSGC010000194.1:0-7979 GCA_039919215.1 Thermoanaerobaculia bacterium
GGCTCCTCGGGGCGCAGCAGCAAGCGCGCGGAGGTCACCACACCGGTGCGCGCATCGACCACTACGTCACCGTACGGCGTGTATTTATCGAGGCCCCGCCGGTAGTAGACCCGGTGATAGCCGCCCAGGCGGGGTCCCAGGGCGGGATCGAGCTCCGCGCGGCGGCGCAACTCCGGTTTCGAACCGAGCTCCTTGTCGAGCAGTGGCGACCGGGTCCACGACAAAACCGCCCAGGCGCGGTCGACCGGAATTCCGAGTTGGCGTGCTGCCGCATCTGCGATGGGCACCGCGTCGGAGCGCGTGAGCCTGATTCCCTGCGGCTGCGCGCCGTTGAAAAGAGGCATCAGCAGCACCAGGGCGAGGATGCCGGCGACGCAGGCGGCGTAGGGGGCGAACCGTTTCATTGGCAGATCGGGGGACATGATAACGGCATGCCTCGCGGCGCGGTGATGCGGTTTCGCGAGGGCACACGATCTGTTACGGACACACGACGCCGCGGTTTCGCTAAACTGCGCGCGATGCCGCCGACGACCAGCGATGCCGCAGCGAACGTGCGCGCCGCCCGCTACGCGCTGGCCATCCTCACCTTCATCAATCTCTTCAATTATCTCGATCGATGGGTGGTCGCAGCGGTAGTGGAGTCGATCAAGAAGTCGGAGCTGGCGCTGAGCGATACGCAGCTTGGCCTGGTGGGGACCGGCTTCATCGTCGTCTACACGCTGACCTCACCGATGTTCGGGATGCTCGGCGATCGCAAGCGCCGCCCACCGCTCATTGCACTGGGCGTAGCCCTATGGAGCATCGCCACGTCTCTTGCTGGATTCGCGCAGGGTTTTGTCTCCCTCTTCGTGGCGCGCTCGTCGGTCGGAGTGGGGGAGGCGGCGTATGGCACGATCGCCCCGGCACTGCTGGCAGACTCTTTTCCCATCGAACGGCGCGGCCGGATCTTGTCGATTTTTTATGCCGCGATTCCGATCGGCTCCGCCGCCGGCTACGTACTGGGAGGCCTGGTCGATCAGCACTTTGGATGGCGAGCCGCGTTCTGGCTGGCGGGCGCTCCGGGACTGCTCCTCTCCCTGCTCGTTCTCGGTGTGAAAGATCCACCGCGGGGAGCGAATGACGCGGCGCCGGTCCCCCGGCCGGAGGAAGCAGCGGGACCGGTTTCGATCTGGCGCTCCTATGGTCACCTTCTTCGCAACCGGACGTTCATGCTGACGGCCGTCGGATACGGGGCCTACACCTTCGCACTGGGCGGGCTGGCCTTCTGGATGCCGGCGTTTCTCGAACGCGTCCGCGGCATGCAGCGGAGCGAGGCTACCGTGACCTTCGGCGTGATCGCCTTGTGCACCGGCTTCGTAGGGACGTTCGCCGGGGGATGGTTGGGAGATTTCTTTCTGAAGCGGTCCGCGCAGTCGTACCTGTGGGTGTCGGGAATCGCCACTCTGCTCGCGGCGCCTGTGACCTGGCTGGCGCTGACCAGTCCCAATCGTGCGGTGTACGTGCCGGCCATCGCCATCGCCGAGGTGCTCATCTTCATGTGCACCGGCCCGGTGAACTCCGCAATCATCAATGGGGTGCGTCCAGCGGAGAGGGCCACGGCGGTCGGCCTCTCGGTGTTTGTGATGCACGTGATCGGCGACATCCCGTCGCCCCCTCTGATCGGAGCGCTCTCCGATCACAGCTCTCTGCAGAAAGCGTTTCTGATTGTGCCCGTCGCGGTGATGATCGCCGGGCTGGTGTGGGTCTATGCGGCGTGGCAGGCGGCCCAGCCGGCCCGCATTCTCCAGGCTTGATTGGGAGGACGCTGTGGCCATCCGCCGGCTGATCACCGTCTTACTCCGTCTCGTGGCCAGAGTCTTTTTTCGCCGCGTGGAGGTCGTCGGTGAGGAGCGCATCCCGTTGGCCGCGCCGATCATCTTCGCGGCCAACCATCCAAACGGGCTGATCGATCCGCTGGTAGTCCTCTGTTTCGCTCCCCGAACCATTTCGTTTCTGGCCAAGGCGCCCCTGTTCCGGATGCCCTTCGTCGGTTGGCTGGTGCGGGCCTTCGGGTCGATTCCGGTGTACCGGCGTCAGGACCGCGAGGCCACCTCGCAGAATCAGGAGACGTTCGCCCGGGCGCGCTCGGTTCTGGGAAACGGAGGCTCCATCGCCATCTTTCCGGAGGGCACCACGCACAGCGAGCCACGGCTCCTGGAGCTGAAGACAGGCGCCGCGCGCATCGCCCTCGGATCGGGGATGGAATCGGGAGTGAGCATCGTGCCGGCGGGACTCTTCTATACCGAGAAGCAGAGCTTCCGCAGCTCCGCGGTCCTCTACTTCGGAGATCCGATTCCGGTTGCTGCGGAGACTCTCGACGAAAGCGGGGAGCCTCGGCGCGAATCCGTCGAAGGTCTGACCATGCGGATCGAAGGGGCGCTCCGCGAGCTCACCCTGGAAGCCGATTCGCGCGCGGCACTCCACCTGGTGGCCCGAGCGTCGCGCATCTTCTCGGCGGGAAGAGGAGAGCTCGCCGACGAACTGGAGTTGCAGAAACGCTTCGTCGACGGATACGGCCGGCTTCGTGCGAGCGATCCCGTTCGGCTCGCTGCGCTGGAATCGCGCATTGAACGATTTGCGGCGGAACTGGGCACGGCCCGGCTGGAACCGGAAGAGTTGGTGCCTCCGACGCTCGCCGGCAGCATCCGCACCATCCTCACCCTTCTGATTCTGCTGCCGGCGGCGGTCGCCGGTGGGATTCTTCATTACCCCACCTACCGACTCCTCGGCGTGACCGTGAAGCGATTCTGCCGCGAAGAGGAGATGGCGGCGACCATGAAGACCGTGGGAGGCCTGCTGCTCTACCCGCTGACCTGGATCGCGCTCAGCCTCGTCGCCGGGTCGCGCCTCGGACCGTCATACGGGGCCTGCGTTTTCCTGGTGCTGCCGCTTCTGGGTTACGTATCGCTCCGTGTGTTCGAGCAGCTCGACGACGTGATCGGCCGGGCCCGGGCCCTGACCTGGCGAGTGGCCCGAAAGCAGGCCTACGGACGCCTGCTCGACGAACAGCGAAGCATTCGCAACGCTCTCATTGCCCTGGGAGAAGAACTGCAGTTCGCCCCCATGTAAGTTGCGAAGCCGCAGACGTCGGTCATCAGCGCCTCCCTCGCGCAACGTGGACCCATGGCATCGACAGGGACCGGCACGTTCAACGCGTTGACGTTCCCGCGGGGCGGTCCTGTTGGAGCAGAAGCAGCTGTTTTTCCAGGTTCATCATCAGCAGGAGGAACACCACCAGAAGGATGAGGCCGAGAATCCGCACGCTCCAGCGGTTCATCGCCGCATCCTCTCCGCGTGCGTGGCCGCCCACTCGATGGCATACCGCATCGGCGCGGCGTCGGCGATTCCCTTGCCGGCGATGTCGAACGCCGTGCCATGGTCGACGGACACGCGGAGGTAGGGCAGGCCGATGGTCACGTTGACGGAGCAATCGAAGGCGATCGTCTTGACCGGGATCAATGCTTGATCGTGGTACATGGCCATGACCACATCGTAGCTTCCCGCCGCCGCAGCGCGGAAGATCGTGTCGGCAGGATGCGGTCCGCTGACGTTGAGTCCGAGTCCGATCGCCTGCGCCACTCCACGAGCGATCTCCTCCTCTTCGCGACCGAAGCGCCCCCCTTCTCCTGCGTGCGGATTGACCGCGGCGACGGCAATGCGAGGCTCCGCACCGTGCAGCCGCACGTACTCCCTTGTCATCAGGGCAGCGAGCGCCGCGATATCCCGCGCTGAAATGCTGGCGATGGCCTCCTGCAGAGGGACGTGAACGGAGAGAAGGACCGTACAAAGTGATGGAGAGTCGAAATACATCGCGTAGTCGTGGCCGTACTCCTGAAGCCCGGCCCGACTTGCCAGCAGCTCGGTGTGACCGGGGAATGGCGACCCGGCCGCAGCGACGGATTGCTTATGAATCGGAGCGGTGACCAGGGCCGAGCATTCACCCGACTCGATCGCCAGCAGCGCGGCGTCGATCGATTGGAGTGCGATCTGGCCGTACGCTGGATGGATCGTGCCCGGTCGCAGCAGTTCCGTTCCCGAACAGGCAAGGTCGTGAAACGCGTGCGTCGACAGATCACCGCTCTGGGAGGCGAGGTTCCGGTCTCCAAACAATCGCACCGGAACATCGAGTCCGTCCAGAGCGCGGAGAACCACCTCGGGGCCGATGCCAGCGGGGTCTCCGAGAGTGATGGCAAGTGGCTTCACGGACGAGGATTGTAACGGGGTGTGGAGAAGCGAACGGAACATCCATTGGAGAATCCGAATGGCTGCGGTCGGGTTGGTGCGGTGTTCGTGAATGGGCATCGACTCCCGTTCCTTGAGGAGTTGAACTTCCCGGCTGGAGGAGATCCGGTTCCCACGTTCTGGTTCGACGACGGTTTGCGAAGCTGGTGTCTTTTGCCTAGAATCCGGCCGGCTCCGCGGATGCATGAGGTTCGCCGGCGAGTCACCCGCATCACGATCACCAGTCATCGAGTGTTGCAGTGCTGCCGCCCGGGAGCGTGTTCCGAGGGCCTGCGCACTGTTTTTGCTCACCAGCATCGAGAGAACGCCGGAGGAGACCAGCTTGAATTCTGTCGTCTGCATTGCCCAGGTGCCTGATACCGAAGCCCGCATCAAGCTCACCGCAGATGGGCGTCACATCGACGAGAGCGGGGTCAAGTTCATCGTCTCGCCGTACGACGAGTTCGCCCTCGAGGAAGCAATCCGGATCAAGGAGAAGCAGGGCGGCGAGGTGACCGTGATCTCCTTCGGTCCCGATCGCGTGCAGCAGGGCCTTCGTGAGTGTCTGGCGCGCGGAGCGACCAAGGCGCTGCACATCAAAGGAGAAGCTTCGGACGCCGACTCGCTCGGAGTGGCCAAAGTCCTCGCCGCCGCGATCCGCTCCCTTCCTCACGACCTGGTCTTTCTGGGCAAGCAGGGTGTAGGAACGGACAACTCCCTCGTTGGCCCCATGCTCGCCGAGATCCTCGGCTATCCGCAGGTCCATGTGGTGACCAGCCTCGAAGTCGGTGAAGGAAAAGTCACCGCGCATCGGGAGATCGAAGCAGCGGAGGAAGTGATCGAGGCGCCACTCCCGGTGGTGATCACGGCGCAGAAGGGTCTGAACGAACCGCGCTACGCGTCGCTCAAAGGAATCATGGCGGCCAAGAAGATCGCCATCGAATCGAAGTCCGTGGCCGATCTCGGACTGCAGGACGCCGACATCTACAACCAGCGCGTGACCTTCGTCTCCCTGGAGCTTCCGCCTGAGAAAAGCGGCGGCCGGAAGATCGACGGCGGGGACGCCGCCGCGGCGGCGAAGGAAATCCTCAAGTACATTCGCGAGCAGGCCAAAGCGCTCTGAAGCGCGGCGCTTCGCTTCGACAGCCGCTCTGACCGCAGTCAATCAAGGAGACGACATGCCCGGCGTTCTGGTGTTCTGTGAAGTGCTCGATGGAAAACTCAAGAAGGCTTCCCGTGAGGCGCTGACCATCGGGCGCAAGCTGGCCGCGAGCGCCGGTGGCGAACTGGTCGCTTTTGCGGCGGACCGTGCGGCAGCCGATGAAGCGGGTCGCTACGGAGCAAAGAAACTCTACGTGTCCGCAGCCGGGCCCTACCTGACTGAGACCTCCACCACGGCATTGAAGCAGGTCATCGACACGGTGCAGCCGTCGGTGCTGCTCCTCGGTGGAACCTCGAACGGCCGCGATCTGGCGCCGCGCATCGCCGCGAGACTCAACGTCGGCGTCGCCTCCGATGCCGATCGCCTGGAATGGACCGGCAGCGCCCTTCGGGCCCGCCGATCGGTCTATTCGGGAAAGATCTTTTCCACCGTAGAGATCAGCGGCACGCCGGCCATCGCCACCACCCGGCCCAACGCGTTTCCGCCGGAGGAGGGCGGATCGGGTGCGGCCGAAGTGATCGAGGTTTCGGCGAGCGCCGAGTCGAAAGCGAAACTGCTGGAGACGAAGACGCCGGAAGCCGGTGAGCTTTCAATTGCCGAGGCCGACATCATCGTAAGCGGAGGGCGTGGCCTGAAGGAAGCGGCGAACTTTGGCCTGATCCGGGATCTGGCGCATGCCATTGGCGGTGCGGTGGGTGCGTCGCGTGCGACGGTCGACGCCGGATGGATCGAGCATCAGCATCAGGTCGGACAGACCGGCCGGGTGGTGAGCCCGAACCTTTACATCGCGGCGGGCGTGTCGGGAGCGATCCAGCATCTCGCCGGGATGTCGTCGTCCAAACACATCATCGCCATCAACAAGGATCCGGAGGCACCGATCTTTCGAATCGCTGATCTGGGAATCGTCGGCGATCTCTTCCAGATCCTGCCGGCTCTGACCGCGGAAGTGAAGGCGGCCAAGGCACACTGAGGCTGTGGAAGCGTTTCCTTGCGTCGCCTTTGCCGGGTGACGCGTGCCGGTTCGCGGTTACTGGCGCTCTGGTTTTTCCGGCGAGCCGACTGGCGGCTTCTTGTCGTCGATTGCGGATGCTGATGCATAGCCCGCGGCGAGTGCGGAGGCCAGGGGATTGGCGCCCGGCGGCAGGCACTCCATGGTGGGGAGAATGGCGTGGCGGGTGAAGTCCGAATCGCACCGCGACGTGAACTTGACTCGATAAATCTGCGGGCTCTTGGCGAGCACCTGCTTGTCGTTCAGAACGACGAGGTAGTACTCGAGCTGATCGTTGGCCTCGAATCGTGGCAGCGTGATGTCGGACCGGTGGCCGCGGTTGTTCCCATCGACCGAGCACCAGTCCGTGTTGCCTACTTTGCGAAAATAGGAGCGCAGCGTGCCGGCATTGGCGGTCGAGCAGCTCAATAGCGGCATGGAGCCGGTGACGAAACAGCTCGGGGCCGAGTGCTCTACGACGCCCTGCTGCTGGGCGTTGGAAACGGTGGCCAGCAAGAGAAGCGCGACACTGAGCGCTGCGCGAATTTTGATCATGGTTATCTTCACAAAGCGACCCGGGAAGGTGAAAATTTCGCAACCTTCAGAAGGGGCGGACCAGTCGACGGAAACGCTCGAACAGCCCGGGCCTCCGGAGACGGTCCGGAATCTCCGGATCATAAGGCAGTTCCCGCCCTTCCACGATCGCCAGAGGGTTGTCTACAAAGAGGGCTCGGGCCACCGGTTCGCCGCAAGTCTCGGCCACCCGTTCCCATGCCCGCCGGAACTGTGGAGGTCGCTTTTTGCAGTTGTGGGCGTCGGTAGCCACTACGTGTACAAGCCCTGCTTTGATCCAGTCCAGCCCTGCCTGTTGCGCCTCGCGACCAAACTCCCCGATGAGGCTGCCTGCCGTGACCTGAGCCCGAATGCCCATCCGGAGCAGAGAAATGAGCAGCTCGGGCTTTGCGCGGAGCACGTCATTCCTTTCCGGGTGAGCGAGGATGGGGAGCCATCCATCAAGCTGTGAGCGGTGGAGAGGTTGCGTGGCCAGCAGGGGCATGGCCTGCGACGGGAACTCCACCAGCACCGAGCGCCCCCCTGCGAGCGGGATGATCGGATGCCCGGCGCGAAGGACTTCGTCCATGTCGTGTCCGAACCAGTATTCCGAGCCAAGAAGGAGGCGGGGTGAGCCGCCCAGGCTGCTGGAGAGCTGGGCCAGAAGATCCTCCAATCGTTCGCGGGAGGTGTTCTGCCAACGTCCGCGCAGTACGTGAGGGGTGGCCACGATCGTGTCAATCCCCTCGGCTGCCGCCATCCTGCAGAGATCCTCGGCTTCGCTCATCGAGCGAGGGCCGTCGTCGACTCCGGGCAGGCAGTGGTGGTGGATGTCGATCACAAGTGAAGGAGACTTTCGCCAGTCAGGGAGGGACGCCGACGGAATCAGCTCACCCGAGCATTCTTCGCCGCGTCCTCGTCGCTGTCGTAGTAGTCGTAGTAATTCTTTTTGAACGAGTATCCGTACTGCTGCAGGTCGAGGTTGTTGAGCAGTGCTCCCAGCACGGGGATCTTGCT
>JBDSGC010000195.1:0-5470 GCA_039919215.1 Thermoanaerobaculia bacterium
GGACGACGTGACGACGCCGACCAGAAAGGCGAACGCCATCAGGGTGGCGATGACGAACAGGATCACCCCGCCTGCAAAGAAGAAACGCGGATGGACCACGTGCGTCTTCCAGATCACGATCAGCCAGATCGATCCGATCAGGTAGAGCACGTTGCTCCCGGCCAGAATCATGCCGGCCACGTACCGGGAAAGGATCAGCTTCAGCCGCGACACCGGCCGGGAGAGGTAGAGATCGATGGTTCCCTTCTCCTGCATGCGCGGCACGAGGTGCGCCGTGGCGAACACCGCCAGGAAGGTGCAGAGAAAGTAGAGAACTGCGGAGAACCCCGACTCGAACCCGAGGACCAGCTTCTCGATGGAGATGGCCTGGTTCATCTCCACGTTCTTCCCGAACAGTTTGGCGCTGGCCAGCGAGCCATCGACGATGTCCAGATTGATCGCTGAGGCGAAGATCAGAACGAAGATCGAGGAGAGGCAGAAGTAGGCGATCAGCGTCCAGCGCGCTGCAGCCTCACGCATCACGTCTTCGATGTTGGCGACCAGAGCCTTCATAGCTGCACCTTCATTTGCTGGACTTCCATAGGCTGGACTTCCGGAGCGCGAATCAGATCGACGAACACATCTTCGAGCGAGGAACGGATGGGAGCGAGCTCGGTGATCAGTCCGCCGGAAGCGCGGAGCCGATCGACCAGCGCGTTGAGGTGCTGGACTCCCTCGACTGAAAGAACTACGTGCCCGTTGACTCGGTCGGCCCCCGCACCGGTCTCCCGGAACGCTGCGAGCAGCGCGTCATCGACGGGGGAAGCCACCAGTTTGTAGGTCGATGTCGGGCGGGTGAGCTCTTCCACCGATCCGCCGACGGCGACTTTTCCCCGGCGGAGAACCGCCACACGGTCGCAGGTGAGCTCGATCTCGGACAGAAGGTGGGAGTTGAGAAGAACCGCGGTCCCACCCCTCGCTTGTTCGCGGAGCAGATCGCGGATCTCCCGTCTTCCCACCGGATCGACTCCATCCGTCGGCTCATCCAGCAGGAGGACCTCGGGGGAGTGCACCAGGGCCGCGGCGAGACCGAGGCGCTGCGTCATCCCCTTCGAAAACTTCTTGACCCGCACGTCCATCCACTGCGACAGCCCGACCCGCTCCAGCAGCAGGCCGGTGCGCTGAACGATCTCTTTCGACTCCATCCCCGACATCCGCCCGAAGATGGACAGCGTCTGGCGAGCGGTCAGATAACCAGGAATGCGATGTCCCTCGGGAAGGTAGCCAACCCGGCGGCGGCTCTCCGGATCGTGAACGCTGCGGCCGCCAATGCGGGCGTCGCCCGAAGTTGCCCGGGTAAGGTCGAGCAGGATCTTGACCGTGGTGGTTTTCCCGGCCCCGTTTGGCCCGAGCAGCCCGAACAGTTCGCCCGGCTCCACGGTGAAGTCGATTCCGTCGAGGGCAGTGATCGGAGCCTTCCCCATGGAGGATCGGTAGGCTTTCCGGAGCGCAGACACTTCGATTGCGTGGTGACTCATACTTCCCTTCCTCTACGGGCAAACCAGGGAGAGGTTGCGTCCATTGCCTGACGCGGCTGGTTCACGGGTTGGGTGGTCGTTGGTTCTGTATCATCTCGCACTCGCGAGATGACCGACCGAGCCGTGTTTTTCGACCCCAGCCGCCGGCGATGGTGGTGGATCAAACGCATCGTGACGGTGCTGGGTCTGGCATCCGTGGCCACGATCAGCGTGTGGCTGATCAGCCTCTTCACCGCTCCGCTGCTTCCGGGGATCCTCGGCCTGACCACTCCGATCACCCGCAGCCTTCGACGGAGCCTGCATCTCTCCCGGCATCAAACGGAGTTGCAGCAGTTCAAACTCAAGAAGGATCGCGACCGCCTGTTTCTGGAGATTGCGAAAGATCGCCAGCAGAAACATGCGCGGGCGGCCCTTCCTCCGGTGAGCGGGGCGAGCGGGATCGTCGCGGCGTTCTATGCACCCTGGCAGGAGACGGGGCTGCATTCGCTGCGCGCCAACGCCTCACGGATGACGCACATCCTCCCCGCGTGGGTTCACCTGTCCGAGGATGCCCGCAGCCTCGATTTTCATGACTGGGATCCCGTTCTCACGCCCCACAACAACGACGTTCTGGAAGTGGCCCACACGAACAACCTGAACATCGTGCCGGTATTCAGCAACGCGCAGGTCTCCTCGAGTGGATCGGGAGAGTTCGATCCGAAACGCGTCCATCTCTTCCTTTCGAACCCTGCGCTGCAGAAGACCATCATCCTGGAGCTCCGGAAGTGGATCCTGACCAACCGGTTTCAGGGCATCAACATCGATTTCGAAAACCTGGAGGAGGCGGACTATGCGCTGATGATTCCCTTCCTTCAGCGGATCAAAGCGGCGTTCGCGCCGAATCTGCTGGTGAGCATCGATCTGGAGGCCGACAAACCGCTCAACTGGAAGCTGGCTTCCTCGATCTGCGACTTCGTGGTGATCATGGCCTATGACGAACACTCGCAGAACGATGCGACGCCTGGCCCCATCGCCTCGATCAACTGGTATCGCGGAGTGGTGCAGCGCGCGCTGCGCAGCCAGATTCCCCGCGAGAAACTGGTGGTGGGCCTGGCCAATTACGCATACGACTGGACGGTGGGCCAGGACGGTGCCGAGCCGCTGACCTACCAGGGCGCGCTGCTTCTGGCCCAGAAATACCGGATCGATGCGCGCGAGCCTGGTGCGCTTCCCGAGAAAGCGGAAGACGTCATCGACTTCGACAGCAACTTTCTAAACCCCACCTTCTGGTATGTCGATGACGAGGGCAAAGACCATGAAGTGTGGATGCTCGATGCGGTGACGGCGGCGAATCAATGGCTGGTCGCATCGAACTATGGCGTTCGGGGAGTGGCCATCTGGGTGCTGGGATCCAGCGATCCATCCATCTGGACCTTCATTCATCGCGATCGCCTCAACGAGCCGCCGAACATGGGAGTGCTGCGCGACGTCAACTTTCCCTACGAAGTGGAGTTCGTGGGAGAAGGGGAAGTGGCCCACGTGGAGGCCTTGCCCACCAAGGGCTCGCGATCGCTGGAAGTGGATCCCAGCACCGGTCTAGCAGTCGACGAGAGCTACCATCACTTCCCGACCTCCTTCGTGATCTCGCGCAGCGGTTATCGACCGAAGATGCTGGCCCTGACCATCGATGACGGCCCGGCAGTGCCCTACACGGCGCAGATGCTCGACGTGCTCAAGCAGGAGAAAGTCACCGCCACCTTTTTTCTGATCGGCCAGAACGCGGAGCGGTATCCGCAGCTGGTCAAGCGGATCTGGAGGGAGGGCCACGAGATCGGCAACCACAGCTACACCCACCCGAACATCGGAGCGATTCCGCCCACCCAGGCACGCCTGGAGCTGAACGCCACGCAGCGGGTGTTCCAGAGCCTGCTGCACCGTTCCACACTTCTGTTCCGGCCGCCCTACAACGCGGACGCCGAGCCGACCTCGGAAGAAGAAGTCCGCCCGGTCGTCCTGGCCTCCAACCTCAACTACATCACCATCCTGGAGTTTCTCGATCCTCAGGACTGGAACACCGAAGAGCGAGGGCCGGATGGACGCGTCCATCACCGGACCGCGGCCGAGATGCTCCGGACGGTGGAAATGCAACTCGACTCCGAGCGGGGAAGCTGCGTTCTTCTGCACGACGGAGGAGGGGACCGCGCCGAAACCGTGAAGCTGATCCCTCTGATGGTGCGCACCCTGCGCGCGAAGGGCTACACCTTCGTGCCGGTATCGGCGCTGATCAATTCGACGCGTGAACTGGTCAACCCGCCGGTCACCAAGTCCGACACCATGATGCTGGCGAACGATCGCGTGGTGTTCGAAGGCATCTATCTTTTCGAGCTCTTTCTCAGTGTGGCCTTCGTCTCCGCCATCATCCTGGGAACGGCGCGTGTGGTGTTCGTGACGATTCTTGCTCTCATCGCGCGCTGGCGGGAAAAGCGGGCAACGTTTGACGAGACCTATTCCCCCGCTTTGTGGGTGGTCATCGCCGCGTTCAACGAGTCCAAGGTGGTCGTGCGCACCATCCAGTCCGTCCTGGACAACCAATACCCGAACCTGGAGATCATCGTGGTCGACGATGGCTCCTCGGATGACACCAGCGAGCAGGTCCAGCGAGCTTTTGGAGGTCACTCCTCCGTCCGGCTGCTGCGTCAGGAAAATGGCGGGAAGGCTTCCGCGCTCAATCGGGGAATCGCTGCAACCACCGGCGAGATCATCATCGCCCTGGACGCCGATACCGTTTTCGGGCGTGACACGATCTCCAGGCTTGTGCGGCATTTCGCCGATCCTCACGTCGGCGCGGTGGCCGGCAATGTCAAGGTAGGCAACCGGATCAACCCGCTCACGCACTGGCAGTCGATCGAGTACGTGACCAGCCAGAACCTCGATCGTCGGGCCTACGCCGCCATCAACTCAGTCACCGTGGTTCCGGGCGCGGTCGGTGCCTGGCGTAGAGAGGCCATTCTCCAGGCCGGCGGCTACACCACCGACACCATGGCCGAAGACATGGACCTCACCTGGCGAATCCGCAGGATCGGGTGGCGGATCGATACCGAGTCCTCAGCCTTCGGGTACACGGAGGTGCCGGATCGTTTCGGCTCCCTGTTCAGGCAGCGCTTTCGATGGGCCTTCGGCACCCTGCAGTGCCTGTGGAAACATCGCCGTGCCATCGGACGCTACGGGTGGTTCGGGCGGGTGATGCTGCCAGCCCTCTGGCTTTTCCAGATCGTGTTCCAGGTGCTTTCGCCGTTGATCGACCTGCAGATCCTCTGGGCGATCATCGGTGCCCTCCATGCATGGCTGCGAGGGCAGCTCAACCACGACTGGCAGCCGTTGCCGCAGGCGATGACTTCCCTCTATTTGATCGGGTTCATGTACGCGTTCTTCTTCGTGGTCGAGCTGATCGGGTCGCTGGTGGCATTCCGGCTCGATCGAGAAGATCCCAAGGTCCTGGTCTGGCTCTTCTGGCAGAGATTCCTCTATCGGCAGCTGATGTACGCGGTGCTCCTCAAGTCGGTGAAGACCGCGGCTTCCGGTATCCGGACCGGGTGGGGAAAGCTCGAGAGGAAAGGCACGGTGGACTTCGCCGAACGCCCCGAGCTTCCCGCCACCGGACTGCAGCCGTAACGTCGCCGCCGCTACCGAACGCTGGCGTTGACCTTGACCGCGGAGTAGCGCTGATCGACCGCCGGCCAGTTCACGTTGGCCATGAACGACTCGATGTACTTCGGCCGGTCCGCCGGCTTGTAGTCGAGCAGGTAGGCGTGCTCCCAGACGTCCATGACCAGCAGAGGGACGAAGCCCGCCACATTGCCCGTCTGGTGAAGCTCGATCCAGTGGTTGGAGACGCGACCGGTTGCCGGGTCGAGCAGGGCCATGGCCCATCCCACTCCGCGCATCTTTCCCACGCTGGAAAAGTCCAATTTCCA
>JBDSGC010000196.1:0-5639 GCA_039919215.1 Thermoanaerobaculia bacterium
ACCGATGGCCACCCGCGATGCTCCGGTGTGTTCGAGAACCCTGCTGACGATGAAGCCGAACAGCTGATCCATCGGACGGTCTTCGATCAGCTCACGGGCCAGTTGATTGAGAATCCTCAGCCGCGAAAGATCACCGGTATCCGCCTTGATGTCGCTGTCGTGGACGGGGATGGCGATGGTGGTGCTGGCGGCACGATCGGCCACGGCCAGAATGCGGTCGGTATTGTGTTCGGAAGTCTCAAACAGGATCTCGGTGTCACCCAGCCGGATGCGGTCGCCGTTGTGCAGGCGATGGTCGCGTTCCACTCGCGCGCCGTTGATGTACGTTCCGTTCGCGCTGCCACAGTCCTTGAGAACCCACTCCCCGCCTGCTACGACGATCTCGGCGTGCCTGCGCGACAGGTAGCGGTCCTTGATGGGGATGGAGCAGTCGGAGGCACGCCCGATGAAATTGCTGGCGCCCTGCAGCTGCTGCCGGAAGGGCGAAAACAGAGGGGAGTAGACCGTAACCTCGGCGTGCGGGGAGCCCGTAATCATCAAATGATTTCCCGGAAAAAAAGGGTGGTCATTGTAGCATCGGGCCCCGTGCCGGATGCCTACTATCAGGAGATCGAGGCGCAGTTTGCCTTGCGCCGCGGAACGCCCTTCATCCTCTCCGCCAAGGACTGGGCGCTGATGAAGTCGTGGCACGACGAAGGCGTTCCGCTGCCGGTCGTAATCGAGGCCATCGACAGCGTTTTTGAGAAGAATGAGACCAGCGGCCGGCGCAAGACAATCTCCAGCCTGAGCTACTGCCGGCACGCGATCAAAGATCTGTGGTCGGAGCGAAAGACTCTCTATGTCGGCGGCGCAGAGGTCATTCCGGAGAGTTCACCCGAGGTGGCTCTCGACGCCCTGGCCTCGGAACTGGAACGAGGTTCGGCGGCGGTGGCGGCGTTCGCAACGCGCGTTCGTATCCTGGCTGCCGAAAGGTCGGTGCCCCGAATCGAAGAGAAGCTGCTGGAGCTCGAGGGCGAGATGCTCGATGCCGTGACCGCGGGATCCCCGGAAATCCTCGAGCAGCTTCGTGAGGAGATTCGCGCCTCGCTGGGCGACACTTCCCGACTGGACGGGGCCACGCGATCACGAACAGAGCAGGCGAACCTTCGACGACTCATCCGGGAGCGATTCGCCATCCCCAGGCTTTCGCTTTTCTGAACGTTCCCCGCTTCATTTCAAAGCGCGGTCAACCTGATCGAGCACGCTGGCTGCGGTTCGTCCACTGACCATCATCTCCGCGCCGGCCAGACTGGGATCGGTGATGGCGCACCCCGACAGAATTTTCTGCGCCCGAGCCTCTCCCATGTCGCTGGACGATCCGCCAGCGCATGGAGCGCGACGCAGGACCAGCAATCGCGCCGCCGTGCGCGTCAAGTCCCTCGCGCTCACCTGCGCGTTGGGGTTCACCCTGCGCGTCACTGCATCGATCTGATAAATCCCCAGCGCGATGGCCCGCACGATCTCATCGCGGCCCGGGATCTCTCCGATATCGATGGCGATCGGAGGCGCCGCGAGATTCTGCGCGAAGCGAATCGACGACACTTTCCAGTACATCAGAACTGCCAGATCCCCGCGGGTCACGGAGTCGCTCTCAACGGCCCGACGGAACTGAGGAGGCATATTGGCCTCGGCGAAGCGGCCCTTGATCTCATCCAGCCGGATCGTGTAGCGCGGATTCGCGCCGCGCCGAGTGAGTCGCTCGTACCGGTTGATGGCTTCCTGATACTGGCCTGAGCTCACTTCGATTTCGGCCAGTGCTTCCTGCACCTCCGGGCGCTCGGCGTCGGCGGTTCCCAGGACGGGCGCCAACTCCGGTCGGGCCTCGTCGAAGCGTCCCCGGGCAACGAGTTTCTCGGCCAGGAGGATGCGCGCGCTGGTCGCTGCCGGATTGACCTGCAGGGCCTGGCGAAGCAGCACGATCGCCTCGTCGGCCGGTGCGGTCAGCGCTGCGCTGTAAAGCTGTTCGAACACCTTGGTCTGCAGTTCGGCGGCGCGCTCGATCGCTTCGGGAGGCGCGCCCGCGCGCGCGGCCACGGCCCGGTCGATCTCCCAGGCGCGGCGGACCTCTTTCCTGGCCAGGGCAACCTCAGCCTGATAGACCAGTGCGGCGGTGTAGTCAGGATGGTCCCTGACGAGATCGTCGACGATCGCGCGAGCTGCCTCCAGATCCCCTCGGCGCAAACGGATGGCCGCGCCCGCCAGAAGCGCCGGCGTGTAGTCCGGTTGCTTCGTCCGGAGGTCGGCCAGCCTCTTTTCGGCGCCGGCGTCGTCGCCGGACAGAAACGCGCGCCACGCCGCCTCGAAGCGCTGGTCGATCGATGGCGCCACCGGGACCGTGTACCCGATCCGCGGGTCGATCAGAAATCGATCCTCCGCGCGCGAAGAAGCGGCGGGCGTCATCGGCGCTGCGGTGGAAGCGCAACGCATCATGACCAACGCCGCAGCAGCGGCGAATACTGCCTTTCGAACGTTCAATCCTGTCCCTCGATCACTCGTAGTGCGGCCTGCAGCGCGGCTTCCGGGTCGCTGGCATCCACCCAATGCACATTGCGCTCCGAACGCAGCCAGGTCATCTGTCTCTTCGCGTAGCCGCGCGTCCGCCGCTTCGTCTCCATGATCGCGGCCGCCTCCGTGATCAGGCCGCGGACGACCTGCACCGCCTCCCGATAACCGATCGCTGCAAACGGCCGCGCGTCCGACGAATAGCTTTGCAGGAGCCCGGCAGTCTCCTGGACCAACCCTGAGGCGTACATGGCCTCCACACGCCGTTCGAGGACGGGGACCAGACGCTCCCGTGACATGGAAAGACCGATCCTGATCGCGACGATTTCCCTATCGCTCTGAGCCGAAGGGGCTTCCCACTGCGAGATGGGCTGCCCGGTCAGCATCCACACCTCCAGGGCTCGTTCCACCCGATGCCGGTCACCGGCAGGAACTCGTGCGCCGCTGCGGGGATCGACCTTGGATAGCCATCGATGCAGATGTTGCGGACCTCGAGGGCGGGCAGCCAGCCGCCGGAGCCGGGCTCGAATGTTTTCATCCCTTCCCGGAATCGAGGGAAGGCCCTGAAGGAGAGCTCGCAGGTAAAAAAAAGTTCCGCCGGTGAGAATCGGCCGGAGACCGCGGGAGGCGATCTCGTCGCACACAACCAACGCCTCACGAGCGAATCGGGAGGCATCGTAATCCTCACCAGCATCGACGAGATCGTAGAGGTGATGCGGCAACTCCTGCCGCTCCACAAGGCTCGGTTTGGCGCTGCCGATGTCGAAGCCTCGATACACCTGAATGGAGTCGTAGTTGACGATCTCGCCGCTCACAGCCTTGGCCAGTCTGAGAGCGAAGAGCGATTTGCCGGAACCGGTCGGCCCGGCAATCACGATCCACGGGCGACGCGTACCGGGAGCGGATTCCGTCAGGACCGGGTCCGGGTGAAGTGGGTGCGGTCCTCTTCCCGGTGCAGAACGCCGCGAAGATGCGCGCGGCAGTAGATGGCGCCGGAGGCAATGGGCGTCCGGCAGACCACGCAGCGGTTCTTGGTGACCACTTTGTGCCCTTTTTCCAGCACCCGGGCAACCACGCCGCCCGCCAGCGCCAGCAAGCCGAGCAGGATGGCCTTCTGCAGGAGACCGGCCGAGACATACTCCACAAACGGCCCTGTCTCAAAGGTCTCCCGCATGACGTAGAGCGAGACCACGATCAGAAGAATCCACAGCCCGATGCGCAGAAGTGTGGAGGACATTGAGGAGAATTTACTCTAAGCCGCTCAGCGCGGGGTGTCAATTTCAGGGTGCACAAAGACATGGGCCCCCCGAAACCGGAGGTCGATGGTGCCATTCCGGTCCGTCCGCCAGATCCGGATGCCCCGTTTGCGCAGCGCTTCGAGCACCGAGGGATGCGGGTGGCCAAAGAGAGTCCCCCGGCCGCAGGAGATCAGGGCGATCGCTGGACGGACCACGTCGAGCAACGCCGCAGTCGAGGAAGTCCGGCTCCCGTGATGGGCCACCTTGAGAATCGACGCGGCACGCAGATCGTCCACCAGAGCTCCCTCCGCCTCCCCCTCGATGTCTCCCGTCAGCAGGATCCTCCGCGCTCCAATCTGCGCCTCGGTCACCACCGACCCGTTGTTTTCGGAGGAACGTTTGAAGTGCCGGCCGGCAACTCGAAAGCGCACGGCGGTCCCCCCGAGACTCCGCGCCTCTCCACCGCGAATGAGATGAAGGGGGACCTCCCGGACGGCGCAGGCCTCGAGCAACCTATGCGCACACGGTCCGCGGAAGCGATGGGGCGAAATCCAGACACCCTCTCCGATTTCGAGCTCCAGGACCACCGCCGGCATTCCGCCGCAATGATCGGGATGAGCATGAGTCAGGATCGCGATGTCCAGGCGACGAACTCCACGGTCGAGCAGCAGCGGAAGAAGCGTCACCTCTCCGAAACGATCATCACCGATCCGTCCTCCGCTATCGATCAGCATGGCGTGGCCGGGCGTCCGCAGAAGCAGCGCGTCCCCTTGTCCGACGTCGAGAACCGTCAACTGCGGGCTGTCCACATCCCAGGTGGCAACCACCGCCGCGTTGAGCAGCGGAGCGCAGCAGATCGCCAGGAGCGCCGCCGCGCGCCATCGCCCCCGCATCCACGCAATGACCATCAGCGCTGCGACCGCCGCGCCGGTGAGCACCGCGGAAGAGGGTGCGGCGAAGAAGCCGGAGATTCCTGACACGGACGCGTTGAGCCAGGTACAGACCCCGTGCAGCGCTCCCACCGCCTGGAAGAGCGCCGGCCAGGGAAACATGCAAGTGGCCATCGAGACGCACAGCATCAGAAACACCACCGGCGTCATGAGGATGGTCATCAGCGACCCACCGAGCGCGTATTGGTGAAAGTGGAAGAGTGTGAGAGGGGTGATGGCAAGCTCCGCGGCGATCGCGAATGCTCCCCACCGGAAACGCGCCCGAGCCAGTGGCTTGCCGATGAACAGCAGGGCAGCCGAACCGGCGTAAGTGAGATGGAAGGCCGCCTCAGTCAGATCACCAGGCACCGCGACCAGCCGCAGCAGGGCCGCGATGCACCAGAGATTCTCGAGGGTGGTCGGGCGATGGAGAATTCTCGAGAGCGCGTAGAGTCCCAGTCCCACCGTAGCTCGGGATACCGATGCCGAAGGCCCGATGAAAAGCGGCGCCAGGATCGAGAGGATCAGCAGCGCCCAGTCGGCAATTCGCGGCGCGTGCAGACATCGCAGCAGCGTGGAGACCATCAGCGCCGCCAGGGCGATCTGCAGACCGGAAAACACGAGCAGGTGGTAGGTGCCGCCTCGCCGATATCCGGAGCGGACGGTTTCCGCGAGATGCTCACCATGACCGAGTGCGATCGCCTCGATCAGGGCGACTTCGGTCGGGAAGCGCTCCTCATGGGGACGCAGACGCATCATCAGAACGCGATTCCAGCTGCCCGGCAGATACGGCGCGAGGTCGGGGCCGTAGGCGAGCAGAGCCGGAGATTTCACGGTGAGGGTGGACTCGCCGCGAAGGCTTCGACGCAGAAATCCTTCAGCGCGCAGGGAACCGCTCATGCCGATCGGCGGCGGCGGAAACCTCGCGTAG
>JBDSGC010000197.1:0-3093 GCA_039919215.1 Thermoanaerobaculia bacterium
AATCTATATCCGCTTCAACGACCTCGGAATCGACGTGGTCGAGGACTCCGAGAAGCCCATCCCCACCAACTCGAAATCGATCGTCACCATCGACGGCACGATTGAAGAGAAGGAGATGGACCAGCGCGAAGAAGTCCAGCAGGACATCATCGCCGCCTCCAGTGGCATCGTCGACAAGACCAACGACCCGGTGCGCATGTACCTGCGCGAGATGGGCACGGTCAAGCTGCTCGATCGCCAGGGCGAAGTGGACATTGCCAAGCGCATCGAAAAGGGTGAGCGCCGCGTCTACAAGGCACTCTCCCAGAACCGCATCATTCTCGAGGAGATCCTCAAGATCTACGAGAACGCCAAGAAAGATCAGCGCGTCATCAAAGAGATGATCGATCTGGCCATGCCCGACGACGACGGTTCGGTGATCGAGCCTGGCGGTAACGGGCCCGACGGCGAGCCGAAGATGCCGCTGGCCACCGCCAACAAGATCGCCGACATTCTGGTCATCTTCGAGAAGGTGGCCAAGCTCGACAAGAAGATCAAGGACGCCAAGAGCAAGCTGGGCGATCCCAAAAAGCTCTCCGAGCGGACGCTGAAGACCACCGGGCGCTCCGTGGAGAAGCTGGAGATCGAACTCTCCGACGAGCTGCGTCGCATCGACTTCACGCCGCAGACGCGCAATCGCATGATCAACAAGCTCAAGGACATCGACAACGAGCTGTCCATGAGCTCCTCGGTCATCCGCAAAGACGAAGCCGCCCTCAAGCGCGAGAAGGACAAGACCCGCCGCGATTTCTACAAGCGTCGCCTGACCAAGTATCAGGAGAAGCTCGCCGAGTTGGAGAACTTCTACGCTACCTCGCACGACGACCTCCGCAAGACCATCCGGGAGATTCGCTCCGGCGAAGAGGAAGCCGATCAGGCCAAGCAGGAACTGATCGTGGCCAACCTCCGCCTGGTTGTGTCGATCGCCAAAAAGTACACCAACCGCGGACTGCAGTTCCTCGACCTCATCCAGGAAGGCAACATCGGCCTGATGAAGGCCGTGGAGAAGTTCGAGTACCGCCGCGGCTACAAGTTCTCCACCTACGCGACGTGGTGGATCCGTCAGGCCATCACCCGCGCCATCGCCGATCAGGCCCGCACCATCCGCATCCCGGTCCACATGATCGAGACCATCAACAAGCTCACCCGGACCTCCCGCGCACTGGTGCAGGAGCTCGGCCGCGAGCCGCAGGCGGAAGAGATCGCCGAGCGGATGGACATGCCGGTGGCCAAGGTTCGCAAGATCATGAAGATCGCTCAGGAGCCGATCTCGCTGGAGACACCCATCGGTGAGGAAGAAGACTCGCATCTGGGCGACTTCATCGAGGATCGCGGCGTGATCTCCCCCATCGATCACGTGATCGTGGCCAACCTCAAGGAACAGACCGGCAAGGTGCTCCGCACCCTCACCCCGCGTGAGGAGCAGGTCCTCAAGATGCGCTTCGGTGTCGGCGACGGCTCCGAGCACACCCTCGAGGAAGTGGGCCGCTCGTTCAATGTAACCCGCGAGCGGATCCGCCAGATCGAGTCGAAGGCGCTCCGCAAGTTGCGGCATCCGTCGCGCTCGAAGAAGCTGCGTCCGTTCCTCGATTCGACGTTCTGACCTTCCCCATTCGCATCAGTTCCATCGGGCGGCCGTTCGTGGCCGCCCGATTTGCGTTCTGGCGCGGCTGCACCCCTGAGGTTCGCACGTTACAATCCCGCCCGCATGCGCAAATCCATCACACTCCTCGCGTTTCTGATCCTGGCCGTCACCTCGGCGCATGCAGCGCAGCCCTACCATCTGGTGCTCGAGGCCAACCCGGCCGCGCCGTTCCCTTTCCTCAGCAAGTTCGGCACGGTTACCGTCCACGTCTTCCCGTCAGGCATCCGGGCAGAGACCTTCTGGCTCAACGGCTTCAGTCAGAATGGCTCGCCGGCCGTGACCGTCGAGAATCCGCTGGGTCGTATGTACACCGATGTCCCTCTCACGCAGATTTCCGCCAACCTGCACAAACTCTCGAACCTCGGCAAGGGAATCGAGGGAGTCGCACCGCAGGCCATGCAGAAGCCAATGGGAGGCGTCGTGCGCGGCGTTCCCGCCATCCGGTATCGGCTTCAGTACGGCCCTCAGGCCTGGATCGACGTCTGGACCACCGGAGTCATTCCGGAGAACCCGCAATACCGCGCTGTGGTCAACCAATTCGTCCAGGGCATCTCGCCGGCCACCGCATCCGTGATGAAGGCGATCCCGGGAATGCCGATCTATGTGGAGCTGAATTTCCGGCGCTACCAGAAGTTGCCGCTGCTCAGGCTCACAAAGTACGAGCGGAACGCCGAAGGTGAGACGGACGCGCTCAAGACCGGGAGCTTCTACTTCAAGGCTCCCCTGCTCGACGCGATCTGGAAGTAGGCAGTGCCGTGCGCTACAGCACGACGGTGTAGCCGAGCGTGAGCATGTCGGGCATCCGATCGAGGTAGACGGTTCCGTTGGTGTGGTCGATCTCGTGCTGGAAGATGCGCGCAGCGAAGTCGGCGACCTCGATCTCAGTGGGCTTCCCTTCGTGATCGATGCCGCTCACCTTCAGCCGTTTGAATCGGGAGACGTCGCCCCCGAGGAATGGCACGCTGAGGCACCCTTCCCAGTCGGTGACGGTCTCCGTTCCGATGGCCTCGTACGTCGCGTTGAAGAGCGCACCGACACCAAGTTTGGCGATCCCCCGCCGTTTGGCCACGCGGTCCTGAACCTCGAATACGAAGACGCGCAGCGGCAGGTGCACCTGCGGCCCGGCCAGGCCGACGCCTTCGTACTCGTGCATGGTTTCGATCATGTCGTCGACCAGCGCGGCGAACTTTCCCGCCTTGATGTCTTTGATCTCGACGTCCGCGGCTTTCTGGCGAAGAACGGGATGGCCCAGTCGGGCGACTTTCAGGATGGACACACAAAGAAGTGTAGCGTGCGGCCGTGGTCGGTAGAAGCAGGATTTCGCGGCGCGCTGGGTCAGGCGATCAGACGGAAGCGATTGGTTCCACCGCTCTGGTCAAGGGCAGGTTGAGCATCGACAGGGCAACCAG
>JBDSGC010000198.1:0-3418 GCA_039919215.1 Thermoanaerobaculia bacterium
CGCCGTGCTGGTGCGGGGAGACTTCAACGTCGCGGCGACGGGAACCGTCACCTACGTTGACGGCGATCATGTCTACGCCTTCGGTCACCCCTTCCTGGATATGGGAGAGGTTTCGTTTCCCATGGCCAAATCGGAGATCGTCGGCGTCCTTCCCAGCCTGGCCAGCTCGTTCAAGTTCGCGAACACCGGCGAAGTGGTCGGCGCGTTTCACCAGGATCGATCCAACGGCATCATGGGGTCCATCGGCGACCGCGCCGACATGATCCCGGTCGATCTGAGCGTGGAGGGATCGGGGCCCGTTCACAACTACCACGTGGAGATCGTGCGGCACGCGCAGCTCTCTCCGCTGATGCTGGCCATGGCGACCGACAGCGTGGTAGCCAACGCCCAGACGGCCGCAGGCGAGCGCACGGTCATGCTCGAATCGGAGATCAAGATCAAAGGGATCGACGATCCGATCCGCCTCCGCGAAGGGTGGGCGGGAGCGCAGGCGCGGCAGGCCATCCCGGCCTATCTCGCTCTGGTCGGGGGCTACGTGATGTCGAACGAGTTCCGGGCCGCCGACATCGAGAGCGTGAAGATCCGCCTGCGCCACGACGACAATCTGAAAACGGCGCGACTTCTGGAGGCCTCCATCGTGATGCCGGAATCGGGACGCATCCACGCCGGAGACACGGTCAAGGTCCGTACGCTGCTCAAGCCGTACCGCGGTGAAGCGTTCCTGGAAACCTTCGAGGTCAGAATCCCGGATGACCAGAGGCCGGGCAATGCCTATGTTCTGGTGGGAAGCGGCTCCGTTCTCAACCAGGTGGACTTCTCCCTGGTTCCGCCCGATCCCCGCAACCTCGAACAGGTACTGGCCGTCCTGGGAAGGCTCCGTCCATCCACCGATCTGACCCTTGGTTTGTACTCCTCGGCTGATGGAGCGGTGACCTCTGGCGTCTATCTGCCGGACCTTCCGCCCACCATGCGCGCGGTGGTGAGCAACGACACCTCAAACGGCCCGCAGGCGCCGGTCCGCTATCACTCCGCCGCTCATCAGGCCCATCCGCTCGGCTACATCATCGAGGGCGTGATGAAGGTCGACCTCGACATCAAACCGCAGATCTAGGCACTCGAAGACGACGCGTCGTGTGTTCGGACCGTTGAACGACTCCGATCCCCAACCGTCATCCTGAGCGGCGTGGGTGGCGGGCGGGAAGCGAAGGATCTGCAATCATGAGGATTTTGCTGGCGACAGTTGGGTCGGTGCAGATCCTTCGCCGTCTGCGCGGCTCAGGATGACGGTGTTTCGTCACGCCGTCCTCAGGATGACAAACAATCGACCCAAGGATTTTGCGCAAATGTCGTGAGAACTCCAGCCCGCCTTTAGTATCGTGATCGTTCGCGGTCAGCGCCGCTCAGACGACGGCGAGACCAGGAGAGGCCCTTTCTGATGCGCATGACGTTCGCGGTCGTACTGACGTTGGTGACGAGCAGTCTTTACGCGGTGGCTCCGCAGTTCTGGCGGGTTCGCAATGCGGAAGAATTTCTGGCGGGGGAGATCGAAGGCTTCGCCATCAGTTCCCGCGGCGAGCTGCATCCCGGCCGCTCGCTCCAGAAACTGGCGACCTTCACCGATCCTTTCGTGCTTTCGCAGGCCAGCGCCCCCAGCGGCGATCGATTCTTCGGCACTGGAAACGACGGCAAGGTCTATCGCCTTCGCGGAACGGAGCTGAAGCTCTTGTACACGGCACCGGAACCGGAGATCTACGCGCTGACCTTTCATGATGGCGCGCTCTACGCCGGCTCCTCTCCCAACGGGAAGGTGTACCGGATCAACCCTGCCGACGGAAAAGCGACTGCGTTCTACGATCCGAAGCAGGCCTACATCTGGGCCATGGACGCGTTGCCGGGCGGCGATCTTCTGGTGGCCACCGGCGTGGAAGGAAAGCTCTTCCGGATCACATCCGCCGGCCAGGGCAAGGTATTTTTCGACTCCCCGGAAACCCACCTGCGATCGATGGCCGTGCGCAAGGATGGCTCGATTCTGGTCGGCGGCGCAGCCAAAGCACGCATCTACGAGATTCGCGCCGACGGGGGGGCGCACGCACTGTTCGACTCGCCGCTCAGCGAAATCTCCGCCTTGTATGTCGACGCCAACGGTGTCGGCTGGGCCGCCGCCGCGAGCAACGTTCTCCCGACATCTGCTCCGGCCAAAGCGCAAGCGCCCAAGCCCTCAGCGCAAGCGTCCCCCTCGGCGGCAGGGGGAGAAAAAAAGGAGGAGACTCCCGGTGCCTCCGAGGGAAGCGTTTCCTTTGACGAGGGCAATCCTTCCTCGGCGCAGGCTGGCAATGGAGAGGTCTACCGCATCCATGCGGACGGCTTCGTGGAGACGTTGCGCAAGTTCGAACACGAGTTGACGTACGGGCTGACCGGCGGGCCGAACGGATCCCTCCTGCTTTCCACGGGGCCGCAGGGACGCATCTACCAGCTCAAAGAGGGAGAGGTCTCGCTGCTGGCCGCTGTACCGGAAAAGCAGATCGTCTCCATCGCCACCAATGACGGCCAGACCCTGATCACCACGACCAACAGCGGCGCGGTGTACCGTCTGGAAACCGGGTTGTCCCCGAAGGCGGAGTTTCGCTCCGCAGCGAAGGACGTCGAGCGATTCTCCCGGTTCGGCCACTACCGGATCAGCGGCCGCAATGTGGGTGACGGACACCTGGCCATGGCCTTCCGCTCAGGCAACACGCGTACGCCCGACGCCACCTGGAGTCCCTGGAGCGGTACGACCTCGGCGCCCGATGGGAAGGTCGACGCCCCGGCTGGCCGCTATCTGCAGTGGCGATTGACCATGCCCAAGCCATCGTCGGACGTCTCCGTGGACGACGTCACCGTCTCCTTTCTCAATCGGAACACGGCACCGGTCATCGATGGGGTGACGGTGCAGGATCCAGCCGTGGTCTTCATCACCGGGGGCTACCCGCAGTCTCCGCAGATCGTGGAGGCCACCAACCCCGACGAGTACGGAATCTTCACCAGCCTGGACACCCCGCGCGACAAGACCGAGCCCGGCAAGAAAGTTTTCCGGAAGGGATTCCGCACCATCACCTGGCGCGCTCATGACGACAATGGCGACTCGCTCCGCTACACGCTTTCCTTCCGGCCCAAGGGAAACGGTTCCTGGTTGCGGCTTCGCGAAAATATCGAGGAGAGCTCCATCAACTTCGACAGCTCGCAGCTCCCCGACGGCCCGTACGAGTTGCGCCTGTCCGCCAGCGACCTCACCGACAATCCGGAAATGCCGCTGACGAGCGTCAAAGAAGGAACCGAATTCCGCATCGACAACACGCCGCCTTCGATCCTAGTCATCCCGGAGACTGGGGGAGTCCTCATCCAGGTGGCCGACAAACTCTCGGCCATCGGAAAAGTTGAG
>JBDSGC010000199.1:0-3188 GCA_039919215.1 Thermoanaerobaculia bacterium
AAGTCGCGGCATCGGACGGGCGACGTGCCTTTCGCTCGGACGAGCGGGTCACCGCGTGTTCGCCACAATGCGCGATCCCTCAAAGGCACCGGAGCTCAGCGCCATCGCCAGTGCAGAGTCTCTTCCGATCGTTGTCTCGGCGATGGATGTGGATTCCGATGATTCCGTTCGTCGGGGTGTGGGTGACATCATCGCCAAGCATGGCCCTATCGACGTACTTGTGAACAACGCGGGGATCGAGCGGCGAGGCTCCGTCGAGGAACTGGCCCTCAAAGAGTTTCGGGACGTCATGGAGACGAACTACTTCGGAGCGATTCGCTGCATGCAAGCGGTACTCCCGAGCATGCGAAGCAGGGGGAGCGGCTGCATCATCAACATCACATCAGTCGCTGGGCGCATTTCGCTTTCGCCGCTGGGACCGTATTCCGCATCAAAGTTCGCCCTCGAGGCGATCAGTGAGGCGCTCGCCCAGGAGGTCAAGACGCTGGGGATCAGGGTGGCGATTGTGCAGCCTGGCATCATCGCCACCGAGATGTCCGAGGCCATCACAACCGAGGCAGACGGGTCCCTCTACCCGCACGGCCGTCGTCTCGCCGGAATGTTCGCAGCGTCGTTGAAAACACCGACCGGCCCTGAGCTCGTCGCCGACGCGATCCGCAGCATCATCGAAAGTGACTCTCCACGATTTCGAAATCCGGTCGGTCCGGATGCGGAGCCTTTTCTCGGCTGGCGTGCTTCGATGACGGACGAGCAGTGGGTCGACTGGGGCGCCACCGACGACGAGTCATGGTACGCGGCTGTGAAACGGGATTTCGGAATCGACGCCCGGAAGACCGAGTCCGGGGGCTAGGCCAGTCTTCGACGAGGACAGCCTGACAACTTTCGCTGCAGCGGAGATGGCGTGCTGTTCTGCTGGGTTTCCAGTGGGAATCGCGGTTGCGCACGCTCAGCCGTGGTACGACTCGTCCTGTTCGATTCGGGACAGCACCCAGCCGAACTCCCCGCCGGTGAGTTTCCCGGCGCAATGCGGGCAGATCCCGGTGGCGCCGACCGGAACCGCCGCTCCGCAGTTGGGACAGGAAACCATCTGCGAAGGATCCGCTTCGGTGCCACGCGTGCGGATCAGCGTCCAGTACTCGCTCCAGGAGCGCCGGCCCGCCCGCGAGCCCGCCACCACCGTGCCGCTTTCGTTGACGGTGTGATCGTAGCCACTCGCCGCCAGACGCACAGTGATGGCGTCGTAAAACGCGTCGGCGCTGATTTTCGCCAGCTGGATGCTACTGATCGTGTACCTGTTGACGAGATTCTTCAGGTGCTGACGGAGATAGGCATCGATCCAGTAGCGATGCGTCTGGAACAGCGTCTCCGTTTCCAGCGGCCGCATGCGTTCTGAATCGCGCGCGGACCACGCATCCTGCAGAGCGAGCGCGATCTCCCGCGATCGGGCCACGAAATCGTCCCATTGGAAGGCGGGATGCATCTTTTGAAAGGCGACCTTCCGCTGCTCCAGTCCCCGCTGAGCGACCAGAGGGAGGTCTGTTCCCACTTCCGGCACATTGGATGTGAGCAGCGGGCCGCGTGGCTCCTTGCGAATCACCTTGATCGATCGGACGTACCACTGAAAGGCGCCGTCTTCGATCTTCACGCCGCAGTAATTGCACGATCCGTCGGTGCGCGTTTCCAGAGCGGCTCCGCAGCGAGGGCAATGCTCCGCTCTCGCTTTTGCCGGAGGAGGAGAAAGGATGTCGCGCTTTCGTTCGAACGTCCACGTCTCCCGCAGGTACCAGCTCGCCGCGCCCCACGCCGTGGTCTCGGTGAAATTTGCGTCATACATCACCGTCACCGAAACGGTCGGGGTTCCCTCGCCCTCCAGATCGCCAACCGTGATGGCTCCGATCACGACCCCCGCGACCTCGGTGAGTCCCTTCGGACCGCGGTGCAGCATCGAGTTGCGAGCCTCTTCACTCAGGTAGGGAGCGTAACGCCCGAGGTCTCCGGCTCCGCGAGCGTGATGAACGCGAGCATAGAGCGAGTAGCAGAAGTCCTCGAACACGATCCGCGAGAAGTTGGGGTCAAAGCGGCGCAGCGATTCCATCGGCTCTTTTGGTGGGCGTTGTTCAACCTGAGACGATCTCGGCAGCCCTTCCGAGGGCTTCATGGCCGAGATCATTTGATACCAGGCCCCCCACGCCACAGCGGTCAAGATCACACAGAAAGCGAGGACCACCAGTACTCCGCCGAGGGTCAACGGCGCAGCTTCGCTGCTTCTGCTTCCACTACTGGAGCCACTACTTCCTGAGCTTCCCGCTCCGCCGTCGCTGTAGCTGCTACCACTGGAACTGCCACTCGAGCTGCTGCCACTGGAACTGCTGCCGCCACCGGAGTACGACTCTCCTCCTCCCACCCGTGCCAGCGCAACCGCGGCCATCGCCAGACACAACAGGAACACCGCGGCGATCTGAGTGCGTCTCATTCCATACCCACGCGGACGCCGTCCAGCAGTTCATTGACGTCATCCGCGCCGACGGGAAGACACCGCGTCAGCAGAGGCTGCAACTGCTCGAGTGTGGCGGCCAATTCTTCGAATCCGGCCGCAACGCGTCCCGACGACGCCATCATCTGATTCCACTCCAGTACCGGGACCGCGTCGAGAACGCCTCGATCGCCGATGATCTCGATCCGACGCTCCAGTCGGGAGAACAGCACCAGCACGCCCGACCCCTGTCGTGTCTTGGCCACTCCGTACTCCACGAACGCGGCCGCCGCGGCCATCCTGGTGTTCGCCAGCCGCTCGCGTCGCGTGGTCAGGAGCCGCCGGATCGAATCGCTCGATCGCGAAAGCACGAGAGCCGCCGCGTACGAGAGGCCCACTGCAAACGGAACGAGCCACGGTGCGAAGATGGGAGGAGCGAAGAGCACGAATAGAAGCGCCGCGAATGCCACCATGGCAGCGAAGCGATGATCCGCGTGCGCATACGAGCCGGAGCACCACCGCACATCGACCACCACCTCGGCAGAAGATTCCTTCTCGATGGCGCGAATGGCCCCCTCGATCGTGGCAATCGTGGCGGAATCCAGTTTCTTCATTTGTGAGGGTGCACCCAGTCTAGCGCTTGAGTCGCGTCGAGCAACGCGATCACCCGAACGGGTGAGGCGGCCTGGACGCGCAACGGGTACCGTATGACGTG
>JBDSGC010000200.1:0-4914 GCA_039919215.1 Thermoanaerobaculia bacterium
CGAAGACGATCCCGACACGCGCGCGCTCCTGACCACCTTGATCGAGGCAGTGGGCTGCAGAGTGTCCCTGGCCAAGGATGGTGAGGTCGCTCTGGAAATGCTGGCCCACACCTACTACGACGTCATCCTTCTGGACATCGCCCTCCCGAAACTCAGCGGTACCGCCGTGATGGAGGTCCTGCGCCAGCGGGACCCGGAGGCTCTGGGCCGGGTCATCGTGGTCACCGGGTTGAAGGTGGAGGAGATCCGCAAGTTGTTTCCCACGGTTTGCCACGCTCTGGCCAAGCCGGTGATGCCGAAGCGGCTGCTGGATTCGATTCATCAGTGCCTGGCCTCGCGTCGCACGGAGCCGTCTGACGCGCGATTGACGATGCACTGAGCCCCGCGTTTCCTCCCTCCTCGTTTTTGATCGAATCTTGACGCGCGCCCGCACGGCGCGCTCACAAGGCCCCCCTAGACTGACTCTCATCTGGGGCGTACAGGGCGCTTCCTCCGGTTGCGCGTTGTATGAGAGACAGACAGGCGGGTGGAGCAATCCATCCGCCTGATCTGTTTTCCACCGATTTTCACTCGTTGGCGAGTGGCGAAGAAAAAATGATTCTTGCCGCTCCTCAGATGTCGATGAGGAACTGGTCGGGAGCGACGGTGGTGTCGTACTCGGCCTGCAGATCGGTCTTGTGCTTCCACTCGATCTCCGCGAGCTCGACGAAGAGCTTGCCCAGCTCCGTCGTGGAGGGCACCCGTTCGGCCATGAAGCGGAAGTTGCTCTCGGACTCCCGTTCCCGCTCCAGGGCCAGCTTCAACGCCTGGCTCAGTTCGATTTTCTGTAGGTCGGGCGGCAGTTCTGCCTTTCCCGATCGCGGCTCGGGGGGCGGCTGGCCCACCACCTCGCGATAACGCCGCTCCAGCTTGGCGCGATGGACCAGCTCGTTATCGCCCAGTTCCAGCATCCGTTTGCGCACCGTAGGCGTGGCCGCCCGTCGAGCCATCTCCTGATAGAACGCACGGGCGTCCACCTCCGACTGGATCGCGTCGCGCAAGACTTCTTCGGGCGTGGTTTCAAGAGGCTTCATGGGAGAGGGGAGATCATACCGCGGCGGCTCCGAGTGCCTGATCGCAATGGAAATTCGATGCCTGATTTGGCATCCATAAAGCTCACACCGTCTCTGCGAAACGAGAGTACAGCCGCGGAGCGGCGTCATCTACGTAGCCCAGGGCGTGAGCCCTGGGTACGTCGGGGTCAGGGGTCAGCCGCGGAGCGGCGACATCTCAAATCGTTATTCGCGAATAGGTCGCTCGTCCCAGTTCAATGCCGTGCCGCTTCAGAAGATGAACTTGTCCTGAGACGTCAGATGAGATGGGTGAAGAAGGCTGGGAATCGATGGCTCATCGGTTGACCTTGAGCCCGAGCTACCACGGGAGATCGATTCGCCGAGAAGTCTAACTTTTGTGGAGACCCTTCGAGATGTCGCCGCTCCGCGGCTGCCCTTCGCCCGTTCCACAAGGTTTCTCAAACAATGGTTCCGGCATGGGTCTCGAGGATTGCCCGTGTTGTTCACGCCTCTGCACCGGGACATTTGTCCGGCGAATCATGTCAGTTGTGAGGAATGAGGGCTAACGACCCGACAATCGGCGTGACCTGAACCGTTCGGCCTTACGCCCCGCGAAAGACATCCGGGTTCGCCGGGGCGTCGTCCTCGAACGGAGCGGATCGGCGCGGCTGGCCAATGCCGGTCCCGCCGGCGGTGCCCTTCTTCTCCAGTTCCCCGTAGTACGGGCGCCAACCCATCGGAGCGGTAGGGAAGTTGGGCGGGACTACCAGGTCGCGCAGGCCGACCACCGAGCGCGAGCGCGTGTCGATGGCCATCTCATAGTCGCGGCTCATGTAGATCGCATCTTCCGGACAGGCATCCACGCAGTAGCCGCAGAAGATGCAGCGGAGGAGATCGATGTCGTAGCGCACCGGGAACTTCTCGCGTGTCCGCTCGTCTTCGCCCGCCTCGATGGTGATGCACTCGGCGGGGCAGGCCGTCGAGCACATGTAGCAGGCCACGCAGCGCGTCGTCCCGTCTTCGCGCGTGGTCAGGATGTGGCGACCGCGGAAGCGCTCCGAGTAGACGCGCTTCACTTCCGGATACGAGATGATCGGCAGTCCCTTCATGTTGAAGAGGTTCTTGAAAAGATGGCCGATGGTGACGAACATTCCGGCGATGACCTGCGGAAGGTAGATGCGCTCCATGAGCGTGAGCTGCCGCCGTTCGACGCGAACGACACCGGGTGAGACTCGTGTGATGGACATGGTTTCTGGTTCGCTCCGCGCCTAGTGATCCAGCTCGCCGGCGATGATGTTCAGCGATCCGAGCGCCGCCACGGCGTCGGGAATGGTCTGCCCGATGATCATCTGCGGGAAGGCCTCGAAGATGGGGAAGCAGGGCGGACGGCAGCGCACGCGATACGGATTCTTGGTTCCGTCCGACACCACGTAGAAGCCAAGCTCTCCGTTGCCGCCTTCCACCTGGAAGTACGTCTCGCCGACCGGCGGCTGGATGCCGTGCATGATCAGCTTGAAGTGATAGATCAGCGATTCCATCTCGTTGTAGACCTTGGCCTTCGGCGGCAGGGCCACATACGGGTTATCCACCATCACCGGCCCCTCGGGCAGTCCGCGATCGATGGCCTGCTGCAGGATGCGCAGCGACTGTCGCATCTCCTCCAGCCGCACCAGGAAGCGCGCATACGTATCGCCGCCCTCGGCGATGGGCACGTCCCAGTCGTACGTCTCATACCCCAGGTAGGGAGAAGCCTTGCGCACGTCGTAGGCCACGCCGCAGGCGCGCAGGCAGGGTCCGGTGAAGCCGTAGGCGATGGCCTGCTCGGCGGAGATGGGAGCGACTCCCACGACGCGATCGAGGAAGATCCGGTTCTTCATGATCAGCTTCTCGACGTCGTCGATGAACTTAGGCAACATGTTGACCAGTCGCTGGGAGTTGCTCAAAAAGTCGGACGGCGCATCGACGGCCATGCCACCGATGCGGGTGTAAGTCGGCAGCAGCCGCGCGCCGGAGCAGGACTCCACCAGACCGAGGATTTCCTCGCGGGGCTGGAAGAGGTACCAGAAGTTCGTGAGCGCGCCCATGTCCACGAGGTTGGTGCCGATGCAGATGATGTGATCGGACAGGCGCATGAACTCGGAGAGCATCAGGCGGATGTGCTGCGCGCGGGGCGGAGCGGTGATGCCCAGAAGCTTCTCGATGGCCATCGAGTAGCCGACGTTGTTGATGATGGCCGAGCAGTAATTGAGGCGGTCGGTGAAGGGAATGGACTGCTGGTACGTGTGCGTCTCGCACATCTTCTCGAAGCAGCGGTGCAGGTAGCCGATCTCGGTGTCGGCGCCGATGATCTTCTCGCCGTCGAGGGTGACCACGATGCGCAGCGTGCCGTGGGTGGCCGGATGGGAGGGCCCCAGGTTGAGGGTGACCCGCTCGAAGTCGGTGTCCAGGTTGGCGAAGCGCGGGTCGATCTTCGGGATGATGACGGCCACGTCCTTTTCGGTGAGGAGCCAGCGCTGCGCGGCGTCGTAGTCCTTGCGGAGGGCGTGGCCCTGGAAAGCCTCGTGCGTGAGGATGCGGCGCAGGTTCGGATGGCCCTCGAAGGTCACCCCGAACATGTCCCACACCTCGCGCTCGTACCAGTCGTAGCCTTTGAAGACGGTGGAGGAGGTGGGAACACTCTCGTTCTCGCCGACCTGCACTTTGATGCGGACACGCTCGTTGTGCTCGAGCGAGTAGAGCTGGTACATCACGTCGAAGCGCTTCTCGCGATTCGGGTAATCCACGCCCCACAGATCGAGGGGCAGGGTGAATTTCAGCTCTGCGTGATCGCGGAGCGCCGTCAGCACGCCGATGATCGCCTCGCGCTCGACGAGGAAGGTCGGCAGATCCTGTCCGCTCTCCTGGGTCATGCCCTGGTGGGCGAGTTTCGCCAGAATCTCCGCTCCGCGGGCGTCGTGCTGTGCGACATCCGCCGGCACAAAGGGCATGCGGTTGGTCGGCGCCGGACCGGTGTAGGGAATCGCGCTGAGTTTGGTGAGGGTGCTCATCCGCGCCGGATCTCTCCGCGCTGGATTTTGTCGCGCAGCTTGAGAATCCCGTACATCAGGCCTTCCGGCGTTGGCGGGCAACCGGGCACCCAGATGTCCACCGGGATGATCTCGTCGATGCCCTGCACCACGTGATACGCGCGATAGAAACCGCCGGACGTGGCGCAGGCGCCCATGGCGATCACGTAACGCGGCTCCGGCATCTGCTCGTAGATTTTCTTCAGGACGGGAGCCTGTTTGTCGACGATCGTTCCGGCCACGATGATGAGGTCTGCCTGTCTCGGCGAGAAGCGCACCACCTCGGCGCCGAAGCGCGCGATGTCGTAATGCGAAGAGACCATCGACATGAACTCGATGGCGCAGCAGGCCGTGCCGAAGGGAAGAGGCCACAGCGAGTTTCCCCGCGCCCAGTTGACTGCCGTGTCCATCTTGGTGGTGAGGTAGGTTCCGCCGGCAAGCTCTTCGATGTCCCGTTCCGACTCGCCGGGGAGGGTGATGAGCCCCTTCTCCGGGCCCTCGCCGGGAGCATCGCCGCGTTTGCGCGGGATGATGGAGCCGGGTTGATCAACTTGTTGGTTTGCCATAGGTTTGTTCCAGTCAGGCAGGTCGCAGGGCGGGGCGGATGATGTCACAGCGGCTGAGGGGCCGGACGGCGAATCTTACGAGTTAGAGAAGCTTTTCACAAGCGATCGAAATGCGCAGGACTTCTGACCTAGGGTCATTGCGAAAACGACGCCGCTGGTGGTCTGTCAGGACATGGGTCGACATCGACTGTGGCTCCAGGCTGACCCCAGATTGCGTTGGCCATGCCGCCG
>JBDSGC010000201.1:0-6539 GCA_039919215.1 Thermoanaerobaculia bacterium
CGGCCTGCATGGCGTCGGCGTGTCGGTGGTCAACGCCCTCTCGAGAAAATTACAGGTGTGGGTCCGCCGCGACGGCAACGAGTACTCGATGGAGTTTGCCGACGGAAAGCGAAAGCAGGAACTGAAGGTGGTCGGTACCGTCGGGAAGCGGAACAGCGGCACCACCATCCGCTTCTGGGCCGACGAGAAGTTCTTCGACTCGCCGAAGTTCAATGTCCCGCGACTCAAGCACGTCATGCGCGCGAAAGCGGTGCTTTCCCCCGGTCTGCACATGCGCTTCCTCAACGAGCAGGATGCCGCGGACAACGAGGAATGGTTCTTCCAGAACGGTCTTCCGGCCTACCTGATGTCGGAGCTGGCCGGATCGGCCACCATCCCGGAGATGCCCTTCATCGGCGCGTTCAAGGGTTCGAACGAAGAGGCCGACTGGGCGGTGGTCTGGCTGCCGGAAGAGGGCGACCCGGTAACCGAGAGCTACGTGAACCTGATCCCCACGGCGCAGGGCGGCACGCACGTGAACGGGTTCCGCACCGGGTTGACTGAGGCCATCCGCGAATTCTGCGAGCTGCGCAATCTGCTTCCGCGCGGAGTGAAGATCACGCCGGAAGACGTCTGGTCCCGCTGCAGCTACGTGTTGTCGATCCGCATGACCGAGCCGCAGTTCACCGGCCAGACCAAGGACCGCCTCTCGTCGCGGGAAGCGTCCGCCTTCGTGTCCGGCGTGACTCAGGACGCCTTCTCCATCTGGCTCAACAACAACGTCGGCGACGCCGAGCGCATCGCCCAGGTGGCCATCGCCTCAGCCATGACCCGGTTGCGCCAGGGCAAGAAGGTCGAGCGGAAGAAGCTGACCAGCGGTCCGGCACTGCCGGGAAAACTGGCCGACTGCTCCTCCACCGACCTGAATCAGACGGAGCTGTTTCTGGTGGAAGGCGACTCCGCCGGAGGCTCGGCCAAGCAGGCGCGCGACCGTGAATATCAGGCCATCATGCCGTTGCGCGGCAAGATCCTGAACACCTGGGAAGTCGACCCCTCCGAGGTGCTGTCATCGCAGGAAGTGCATGACATCGCGGTGGCCATCGGTGTGGATCCCGGGACCGACGACCTGAAGGGACTGCGCTACGGAAAGGTCTGCATTCTGGCGGACGCCGACTCCGACGGAGCGCACATCGCCACACTGCTCACCGCGCTGTTCGTGCGGCACTTCCGCAAGCTGGTGCAGGAGGGGCGCGTGCATGTGGCCATGCCTCCGCTCTATCGCATCGACGTGGGCAAGAGCGTCTTCTACGCCCTGGACAACCACGAGCGCGACGGGATCCTCCAGCGCATCCAGGCCGAAGGCATCAAGTCCAAAGTGAACATCCAGCGCTTCAAGGGGCTGGGCGAGATGAATCCGCTCCAGCTCCGTGAGACCACCATGAATCGCGACACCCGCCGCCTGGTGCAACTCACCCTGGAAGCCGCCGACAGCGCCGACTCCACCATCGACATGCTCCTGGCCAAGAACCGCGCCGGCGATCGCAAAGCGTGGCTGACCGAGGAAGGCAATCGAGCGGACCTGCTGGAGTAGGCCGGCACGGCCGGCGACGCTGGCTCGCGAAGCGTCCGCCACAATTTTCGCCGCAGTCACGGTTACTTAGCCCCTTTGATTGCAATGGACGCTCGAGCGTGCGGTAGGAAGCCTGCCCACCACCCGTCATCCTGAGCGAAGAAACAGAGCGATGCAGCGCTGTTGAGATCTCGATGACACATCCTCACGCGAGTTCCCTCTCCTCGCCGCAGCGGGGAGAGGGTCCGCGAAGCGGGGGTGAGGGGTCTCTCCTGCGCTCAAGAGCGACCCCTCATCCGGCCTACGGCCACCTTCTCCCCGCTGCGGCGGGGAGAAGGAACTCGATCGTGAGAGGCGGCGTCGGCAACGGAGAGTTTCCAGTTTCTGGTTTCCGCTTTCGTCTTACCGTCCCGCGGCCCGGCGCCGTGCTCCGCTTGAATCGAGGGTGATGGTGACCGGTGCCGAGGTCGAGGGGTTGAAGTTCGTCGAGCCGGAGAATGACGCGACGATGGTGTGGGGGCCTGGTGCGAGCCGGGAGACGTCGATGGCCACGCGGCCACCGGACGGCAGGACCGCCGCGGCAATCACGTTGCCCCCCTCCAGGAACTCGACCGTCCCGCTGGGAGCGTTGGGAGAAGAGGACACCGCGGCTTCGAGGAGCAGCGGCGCTCCGGGAGGTGCAGTCGCGCCGCTCGATCGCAGCGTGGTCGTGGAATCGCTCGTGCCGCACAGTCCACGGTCCGCGACCAGTCCGAAGAACGGCAGATTGTTGATTCCAGTGAAGGCGATGTCGTCGATCTGCCAGCCGAGGAGAGGAGCGCTCGAGTGGCTGAGGGCGGTGCCCAGACGGAAGCGGATCTGCACGCGTTGCCCGGCATAGGCGGTACCCAGGTCGACGGTTGTTTTTACGAACGGAGAGGTCGACGGCAGCTCCGATGATGCGCCGGGGCTGGACCCGATGAAGGCTTTTCGCCCTTCCAGGGGATTGGAGTTGTCCGCGGTGATGGGAGTGACGCCGTAGCCTGGCGAAGCGGATGCCCCGATGTCCGTCCAGCTCTTCCCGCCATCGGCGCTCAGCTCGATCACTCCTCCGTCCAGCGGGAAGACCTCTTTGGTGCCGGAGTCGATGAAGAGATCGAACCCGTACTTCTGACGGAAGGTCAGGGTCAGCCGTTCCGTGCGGGAGACGAAGAGCGGCGGCGACACCAGCGACCAGTCGCTTGGCCTCCGAGCCTCCTCCGCGTACCAGTTGTGGTTCTGCGGATCGAGCTCCAGCCGTTTCCACGCTGCGGACGTTCCGCCGGTAGAACCGCTGCTGACCGTCCAGGAGCTTCTCGTTCCCTCCACATCATCGGTGGCACTCTGCTTCGGCTCGTCGTGCGCGTTGAGCCGCGGCTGCCAGGAGGTGGTCACGCTTTGCACGAATTTGAGATCGGCATCGCGAACTGCGATGGACACGGCGGGATTGAGGATCGAGGTCGTCTTCGCCAGGTTCATGCGTACGGTGGCGCTCGTCGACTGTCCCGGATCGGTCGGGGGAAACGTCAGGGCGCCGTTCCCTTCGAAGGTGATGCGCGAGTCGGAGGAGCTGACCGTTCCGGTGGTGGCCTTCAACCGGACGTTGCCGCGGTTGCGGATCGTGACAGTCAGCACTCCGCTCTCTCCCCCTTCCAGCAGGCCGTCTTTGTTGCAGCCGGCAAGCGAATCATCGAGGGAGATGGCGCCGATGGTGAGGTCTCCGCCGACGCCGAAGTCTTCCAGCGCGCCGAGGTTGGCGCTGGAGTAGCGCTCGGCGGGAGTGGCCCGGACCCCCGCACCGCGTTTTGCGAAGGCCTGCCAGAAGGCCTGATAGTCGAGTGCATCGGAGGCAAAGGCAGCGGCGAGCACTGCGTCCCGGGCGTCCAGGAAGGTTGGATCGGCGGGTGTGATGCGAAGCGACGCGACGATGTAGTCCCTCATGCGCTTTTGCGCTTGCTCAAAGGTCAGTCGCGGATGATCGCCGAGGGTGTCGCGCAGGAGTGCGGCGTAACACTCCCACAGCATGGAGGCCCACACCTCACCGGTGTTGTGGACTTCCGCATTGTTCGAGCCGTCGTCGATATAGGCCGTATCTGCGCCGGTGATGGCCTGGCCCACTCCGATGTGCCGGAGCGTCAACGGATCGTGGTTGGGGTCGGTGGAGTAGGGAACACGGCGGATGGCGAAGTAGTAACCGCCATTGAGAAGGGGACCGTTGTTGCCGCCGCTGCTGGCGTATCCGCCCACCGCATACGCTCCTTGGAAGTTCGCGTTTGCGGCGACCGCGGCATCCTCGGGCCGCACCATCATCAGCAGGGCAAGGAAATCGCTCCAGCCCTCTCCCATCCCCCGGGACTGGATGGAGGTCAGGCCGCTGCTGTTGCCGATGAGGCGATTGCTCAGGTAGTGGCCCCACTCATGCGCCACGATGGCGTTGTCCAGGCCACCGTCGCGGTCAACCAACACATCCCGTTTGACGTTGCCATGAACCGTGCCCGCCTTCAATTGCGCGCGCAAAACGTTGGCGTCGTTCAACGCCACATTGAACGCAGGGACCAGTGCCTGTTCGACGGCGGGGCAGGGGGCCGGCGACCCCGTGCAGGCCATGTTCGTCCGCGCCTGCGGATTCGCAGTGCTGGCGACATTTCCGATGATGACCGCGATCGCTCCGGCAGCCTTTGCGTTGGTTGCCTTGACCACGAAGGTGCAGGTGCCGCGGTCGATGAAGGCGATCTTCCCGGTGAGGCTGGTGGTGATGGCCGTGCATCCATCCGCAGGCTGGACGGCCACGATGTCGCCGGGCACATCGAAGGACTGCGGCCCGAAGACCGCTGTTCCCGTGGCGTAGTCGCGAGCAGAGGCGGAGGGCGCGTCGATGTGCAGCGTCCGAGCAGCAACCCCGTCAAACACATACATCTGCATGCGGGGACGGCCACCGTCGGCGGGCGTCGACATGTTCGCGTTGTTCCGGCCGTTGTAGTCCTGTGCTTCCCCTCGGATCTGGTCGCCGGCAACGCCGCCACGACCGTAGTTGTTCGTCTGCGCGTTCCCGGCCGCTTCATTGAAACCGGAGTCGTAGTACCAGTCGTGAAAGAAGTTGATGTTGTAGAAAAGCTGCGTCACCGAGGCCAACTGCTGCGTCGTGTTCGTGCCGGGGCTCAGGGCGACGTCGTAGGCGTAGTCGAAAGTGTTCGCAGTGGTGGACAGGGCGCGCAGGTCTCCCTTTTGAAAGCCATCGGGCGAAACGAGATCCGCGTAGGCATCGACGTTGTTCCCGTTGCTCGTCCCCGCGGCCGGCGCCAGCCATGGATCCTTCGTGCTGATCGGACCCGACGACAGCGTCACCAGGTTCTGAGGCACGAACGAAGCCTGGAACCCGTCGTTGGAACCGGTGGGATGAGGCGCGCCGCCAAAGCCCTGCGGTCCGTTGAACGGCCGCTGCGCGCCATCCGTCTCCGCCCAGACGCGATACGTGTACGGAGTTCCCTCGGCATCCTCGACCAGGCTCTTGCGGAAAAGAACACGCCCATCGACTGCGGAGATCACGTAGCCATAGGGGTCGGAGTCGGCGGTCGTTTCGTCCGCGACTTCGATCTCCAGATACCACGCCGGTTCCAGAGCTTCCGGCAGATGGAACCAGACCTGCCGCGCGCGCGCCGAGCGGAGCGAAGCACGGAGGTCTGACGAGTGGCGCGTCATTTCGAAGGACTGGTATCCACCGTCCGCGTTCGAAGCGGTCAGGTTGGCGCTGGCGATCGGTGTGGCCTCAGGAGCCAGGTCGTGGAAGGCCGAGGAGATGGCATCGGACGCCGGCAGGGCAAAGGCTTTCGAAGACAGTGCCCGTTTCGAGGCGAAGGTGGAGGAGGCGCCGCCGCCCTTCGGAAGAAATCCCGACATGGCGACCAGTTGACGATCGCGGGTCATGACGACATTGAGCTCGTCTCGAAACACCTCGATCCCGTCGATCCTCTGTTTGAACTTCACCACCAGCGCGCCGCGACCTGTGTCGTGAACGCCGCTGACATAGGCGGAAGCCGCATCAGCCGAGGAAAGGGAGTACAAGCCGGCATGCGCGGCGAGGTGTCGTCGTGCCGAGTCTTCGATCGAGGCAGGAGCGCCGATGGACTGGGCGCTGGAAGCTGTGGATGACGACGGATTGGAGGCGTCCGCCAGCCAGGCGAACGAAGGCACCCCGAACGTCCGGTGCCATTCCAGAGGGACCATCGAGCCGGTCGATTCTCGTGCGGAAGCGAGGCGCGTCGTGGAGTCGGGGAGCGCCGGTGCAACCGCTGCTGCGTCGAAGTTCGGAGGACGATGCGCGCCCAGGAGCTGCGGGGTCATCAAAGTGAAAGCAAGGAGGGCAGCAGCGCCAGCGAAGAAGCGGTTTTCGACCATAGGAGGACCTCACGATTTTGGTGAGGACGATGATACGCGAGAAGGTGCTTTCCGTCGTGACGGATGGACGTCAGCGAGCGGGAGCGTGGGGATGTGCGCAGGGGGGTGGAAAGCCAGGCTCGTGAGTACGATCGCGTCCTCTGCCATCACCATGTTCTGGAGGGATCAAGGTTGAGGCGGAAATCGTGGCGGACGCTGGGCGAACCAACGCACCGGCCGTGCCGGACTTGATCTTCCGCTCGCTGGTCGGCAGGATGCACACCGACTATGGCCACCCGGAAATCCCGAAGCGAATCGCGCGGCTCCACTCCTCCTCCTCCAACTGCTCCGGAAGTCGAGCAGCAGGCCGTCGCGAACTTCGCGCGCAAGGCCTATCTCGATTACTCGATGTACGTCATCCTGGACCGGGCCCTGCCGCACATCGCCGACGGTCTGAAGCCGGTCCAGCGCCGCATCGTTTTTGCCATGTCCGAGCTCGGTCTCGGTCCAAGCTCGAAACCGAAGAAATCGGCGCGCACCGTGGGTGACGTCATCGGCAAATACCACCCACACGGCGATTCCGCCTGTTACGAGGCCA
>JBDSGC010000202.1:0-4896 GCA_039919215.1 Thermoanaerobaculia bacterium
CGGGTGTGCTGGCCGCTTTCATCAACGCCGGAGTTCTGGTGGCGCTGACCATCTTCTTGTTCATCGAATCCGCAAACCGATTGCGGCATCCATCCGCGGTGGATAGCGGGGCCATGCTGCTGACCGCAATCGTCGCGGTGGTACTCAACGGGGCCATCACGCTCTCCCTCCGCTCGGAAGGGAAGCACGACCTGAACGTTCGCAGCGCCTCACTGCACATGCTCGGTGATGCGATCGCCTCGGCCGGCATCATCGTCGCCGCCTTGCTCATCCGCACCACCGGGCAGGCCTTCTGGGATCCGGCGACGTCGATGATCATCGGCGTTCTGATCCTCTGGAGCAGCTGGGGGATCCTGCGCGAGGCCATCAACCTGCTGCTGGAAGGCACTCCCTCAGGAATCGATCCGGAAACGGTGAGCCAGGCCATCGCCGCGGTCCCCGGCGTCAACGGCGTTCACCATCTGCACATCTGGGCGCTCGGCGCAGCACGACCGGCGTTGTCCTGTCACCTCATGGTCGACGACGTGACGGTGCGGGTGACGGGCAACGTCCTCTCGCAAATCAACGAGCTGCTGGCCCACGACTTCGGCATCGCGCACACCACCATCCAGTTCGAGTTCGCCAACTGTGACGAGAATGATCCCTACTGCGTGCCGTACAGCGCCGCGGAGTAGTGTGGCCTCTCGCTGACTGGAGGGAGCAGCACGCAGACGGATCTCGAACGCCGACGGCCGGTTATCGGACCTTGTACGAGTCCGGATACGTGAACGTCACACTGGCCCGGGTCACGCCGAAGCCGAGGGCGATGGCCAGGTTGGGGGAGATGGCGTAGAAGGGGCGCAGATCGACCTGGTTGCCCAGCGTGGTGTTGCCGGCCGTTCCGCACAGGTCGCCGCTGCGCATCATGTTCTCCATCGGCTTCTTGTAGCGCACCGATGGGTAGATCTTCTGGATCTCGTCACGCTGCGCGCCATAGGGCTTCGTGGTGTAGGTCTTGTCGAAGGAGGTCAAGGCCAGATCTTCTTTGACCGCGCGACCAGCAGCATCGTAGGCGATGGTGGCGACAGTCTGCCACGACGTGTGCGGGAGGCCCTCGGTGGTGTAGCCGTCGTAACCGCCGCTGATCTTGACCGAGGTGAGGGCGTCGTTCTGGTAGGTGTAGTCGGCGGTGCTGCTGATGAGGTGATTGCAGGCGGCGGTGTTCTGGTACTCGGTCTGCTGCTGGGCCACGCGGTTCTGCGAGTCGAACGTGTAGTGGTTGGTGTACTTCTGCCCGTCGATCAGCACGTCTTCGCGATCCAGCAACCAGAGGTTCGAGTCGCCGCCTTTATGTGCCGCATAAAGAAGGATGTCGCCCGCGGTGGTGACGGTCTTCTCCAGATAGTCGGGTCCCTGAACGAAGCGCACGTCGTTTCCAAGCTTGTCTTTCCAGCCTTGAATGATGTCGCCGTTGTAGGTCCAGCCCTCAGTCTTGCGGGCTTCCTGAATGGCACGTTGCCGGGCGGCCGTGTACCGAAGAGCCTCGAGCATGGTGCCGTTGAAGAGGCAGGGAAGGACATCGTTGCGCGCGAAGCGACCGTCCGCGTAGTAGACCGCCCGCGTCGCGTTCGCTCCCTCCATGCATGGCCGTGAGCTCCAGATGGCGCTCGATGTGAGGTAGGGGCCGTGCCAGCAGCGGGGGCACCACAGTTGGCCGATGAGGATGCGAAGGCCGCAGAAGGGGCAGACGATCCTGGTCTTCATGTCGGCGATCTCGCTCTCCAGGCCGAGGATGCGCTGATCGGTGATCGTCTTCTGAGCGGAGTCGCTTTCGAGCTCTTCGTATCGGTGGAAGCGTTCCGCCGCTTTGGTGAAGTCGGCCATCTTTTCGTAAACCACCGCCTGATTGAAGACCGCTGCTGCGTCCGTGGGCTTCCGCTGCTCGGCATCCTGGAACTGCTTCAGGGCGCCCTCGAGGTCGTTTTTCGCGTAGAGAAACTTGCCGCGGCCAAAAAGCTCTCCGTAGTCCTGATCGGCCTGCCGCTTCTTCTGCAGCTCGCGCTGAAACTCCAGCTCCAGTTGCAGCTTGGCCATCAGCGCGTGCTCCGACCCGGTTGGGTAGAGCTGGAGATAGCGGTCGGCTTTGGACTGCGCCTCGGAGTAGCGGCCCGATCTGGCCAGGAGCACCGCCATGTTGTAGAGCACCGGAGCCTGGTCCGGTTGCAGAGCGTCCGCCTTCGCGAACTGCTGATAGGCGGCCGCATAGTCGCGCATGTCCGCAAACTTCTTTCCGAAGAAAACCGCCTTCGTGAAGTCTTCGCTATAGACCTTCGAAGAGGCCCCGGTTGACGGCGCTGTGGCCGTTGGAGTGACCTGAGGAGCGGATGCGGTTGGCGCGGGAGAGGGCGTGGGCTGCGCAGACAGCGGGTGAGCGGTCAGCAGGCTGATGGCAACCGCAAGCGCCATCACCACATCTCGCATTGCCATCGATGGGGCCTGACTTTTTGGCTTCCGATCGTTCATCGTTTCATGGCCTCACTGAAGGAAAGAGTCGACCACCGTGATGAGCCAGAGCTGCTGCTCTTCGGTGGGCTGCGAGTGCGCCAGCAGCGAGTAGAGGGCGCGTTTTTTCTGCTGATCGTTGTAGAGATTGTTTGGATCGCGCAGCACCTTCTCCGGATCCGCGTCGGCAGCATCGGCGGCCAGGACGACGTCGGCGGCGTCTTTGGGAGCCCAGTGCGGCTGCATGTCAGTTCCGAATACCCTGGCAATCATGGCCAGCCGCTCGCCTTCCGTTTGGGCGCCGCGGGCAGCGGCTGCCAGCCGGCTGCGCGCGCCCGAGCCCTGAATCAGGGATCGGAGGTTGGACAAAAGCTGGATTCGCTGCATGCAGGCTTCCAGCACTTTCGATCTGGTGGATTCATCAGTGATGGCGCTGCTCGCCTGCAACACGAGTTGGATGCGCTGCGTTTCGTAGCTCACGAAGGCATCGGCAGCTTCCTCCGCGGAGCTCGCCGGAGGCTCGGAGGCCGAAGATGGTGCGGGGGAGGGTGCCGCGGGAACGGGCGCCGTGGAGGTGCTACCGGCAGCCGGTTCGGCCATCGAAACAGGAGCGGTCGCAGGCGACGCGGGCGGGGGCGTTGAGGGTGCAACTGGGGCCGGTTTGACCTCGACCGGAGTGACCACGGATGCGGCTGACGGCGTTCCTGATGCCGAGGTTCCGGGCAGCGCAAAGTCGGGCACCGCAGCACCAGCCGCAGTTCCCGGGATGTCCACAAGCGGCAAATCGATGGAGACGACGGAAAGCGCGGAGGTTTCCGCAGTCCTGGTGCTCTTGAGATCTTCGGCTGAGCGGGTTACGTCGGCCACGGAGACTCGGGCCGGCATGGAGGTCAGTCTGGGTCCTCCCACCAGCGACGTCACTCCGGCTTGCTGCGTGGATGTCCTCAGGATCTCGGAGTCCGAAGGCACCTGGGCATCCATCAGACGCTCGCGGACGCGCTGCCGGATGTCCTCGGCAGTCCGCATTTGGATGAGCCGCTGGGTGTCCGTCAGATAGTTGGTGCTCGACTTGTCGATGGTGTTGTCGCAGTGGCAAGCGCCGACGCGATCGGGCTGGTACTGGGTGTCGTTCTTCTTGGTTCGATAGAACTCGATCAACGCCATGTTCCGCTTCTGCTGGCTGTCGCGGGCGCTATCGCAAGCGCTCTGGCTGGAGAACTGGTTGATGCCGTAGACCTCCACGAATGTGCGGCTGTCGGGGCGATACATCTGGACGTGGTAGTGGAAGGTCTCGCATGGGCGTCCGGTCAGATTGGCGACAGGCGGGCACGCCAGAGGCTGGCCGGAGGCGGTGCCAAAGCCCGCCACGAAGAGCAGGATTCCGATGGTGATTGAACGCATGAGTAGGAGGTCTGGCCGGAGTATACCGTTCAACGTTTGTGGCAAGCGGTCGTAACCCCTGGGAAGCAGCCAGGAGGAACGAATATGAGGAAACGTACATTGGGATTCACCGCCGCTGCGGCGCTCGTCGTGATGCTGGCCGTCCCGTTCGCTTACGCACAGCACATGCGTCACGGTGGTGGCCACGTTGGGGCTCATGGTGAGCTCGGCTCGATGATGATGCTCGGGCACCTCGAGCGCGTGAAACAGGCCGCCGGCCTGAGCGACCAGCAGGTCACCGACATCAAGGCGATTTTCGAAAACCTCAAGCAGCAGAACGCTCCTTACCGGGACTCTCTCAAAGGCGGGATGGCATCGGTGGCCCAGACTCTGTTGAGCAACCCGAACGATCTTGCGGCTGCGCAGGCAATTCTCGACCGGCAGTCCCAGGCGGAGCAATCGATGAAAAGCAACGCTCTCGCTGCCGCCTCGAAGGCCTTGAACGTCATGACGCCCGATCAGCGAATCAAGCTGGCCGACCACCTCAAGGAACATCTGGCGCGGATGCGCTGAGCAGGAACGGAATGCACGCGTCGATCATGGAGGGGCCCTTTGCGGGCCCCTTCTTTCTCGATCGTCTAAAGTTCGCATTGGTGGAACGGCCAGAAGCGCGGCGAGCAGCAGGCGATGATCCAGCCGAGGCACAAGCAATCGCTGCCGTTCAGTCGGGGCAGGGCGATTCGTTCGACTACCTCGTTTCGAAATACATGCGACGGGTGGTTTCCATCGCCTGGGGCGTCATCCGAAATCCGGCGGACGCTGAGGATCTGGCGCAGGAAGCATTTGTGAAGGCCTACGAAACGATTGGACGCTTCCGGACCGGCCAGCCCTTCGGCCCCTGGATCTATCGCATCGTGATCAACCTGGCACTGGACTTGAGGAAACATCGCATCCGTTATCCGCAGGAGGCACTCGATGACCGGCAGCCATCGGAGCGGCGCGACCAGGCGGATCTGCCGGCGCTGTCCAGTGAGC
>JBDSGC010000203.1:0-12304 GCA_039919215.1 Thermoanaerobaculia bacterium
ACCAGGGTTCCTCGCGCAAACGTGCGATCTCCCAGAACCAGGGAATCGTCGCTGACGCTGAAACGCACACTGTCGCGGAGCATACGGCCGGCGATGCGATAGACATTGGCGTCATGGCCATCGACCAGATAGGCGTAGCGCGCCTTCCGAACCGGCGCGGCGGCCGCGACCGAGTATGGCTCGATGCTCAGATTCGCCGGCGCCGCGCTGGCCGCGTACGCCTCCACATTCATGGCCAGAGGCAGCGACCAGGAAGTGAGGTCGTAGAAGTCGTCCGGCTCATCGGCATGCGTCTTCTTCTGCTGTTCCTCCACGAAGCCCTTGGTGAATGCGGGCGATCGTTCCAGCAGCGTCTGAACCAGTCCACCCAGCGGCTGGCGGGTGGATATGACCGCGGTGCCGGGAGGGGCAACGCGCGACTCTGCGCCCTCGGCATCCAGTCGCGTGGCGTGCAGCGTCGCTGGCGCAGTCAGCCGATCGATCCGGATCGATTGCCGTTGGAGCATGGCTACCAGCGGCCGGAAATTCGGAGCTCCCGGCAGGATGAAGTACGTCGTCGGCGCCGCGCTCATCTGCCCGTGCAGCGCGTTGAACGAGTAGAGAAGCAGCCCTTGCCGGTTCTCCGAAGCGGTGCGCAGCGTTGCCATCCCGGTGGTGAAATGACGAGCGATGCGATCGGCCAGCGTGAAGTTCGCTCCGTCGTCGCGCAGGACTGAGGAACCTGCTCTTCCTCCCCCCGCCACTTCGTAAGTCATTCCAATCGCTCCGTGGAGCGACGGCCAGGAGTCGCCGTATCCGGGGTAGAACAGATCGAACCGCTCGGCCACGAAAAACGGCCAGCCTCGCGAGGTAAACGCCTCGGCATTGGCGCGACCGAACTTGTCCAGCCAGCCTTCCACTTCCTTCGGCAGATTGGCATTGATGGGATGCGAATCGGGCGGGAAGAAGTATGACGAGCCGTAGCCCATCTCGTGGAAGTCGACGAAGACCTGGGGGTTCCACTTCCGATACTCGACCACCCTGGCGATCGACTCCTGCTGGGAGGTCCAGGCCCAGTCGCGATTCATGTCGACCATGTAGTGGTTCGTTCTCCCTCCCGGCCAGGGCTCGCTGTGCTCTAAGGACTCCGGGTTGGAGTTCCGCACCGCGCCGCTGCTGCGGGTGAACCATTGGACGTAGCGTTCGCGGCCGTCCGGATTCTGCAGCGGATCGATCAGCACCACCAGGTTTTCGAGGATGGTGGAGGACGAGGGGTCGCGCACCAGCGCGCTGGCCACCTGCATCGACGCCTCTGCCGACGACGACTCGTTCCCATGAATGCCGAAGCCCAGCCAGGCGATGGCCGGCGTCGCCGAGGCGATCTCCTGCGCCCTGGCCGGCGTGGTGTGCTCGGGATCGCTCAAAGAAACGACGTCCTTCCGAATCGTTTCCAGAGCAGACCGATTCTTCTTCGAGGTGATCACCACCAGGACCAGCGGCCGGTGCTCGTAGGTCTCCCCGAAACGCTGCACGGTGACCAGATCCGATCGCCGGGAAAGCTCGTCGTAGTAGTCGAGGATGCGAGCGTAAGGGGTAAACCGGTCGCCCAGCGTGTACCCGAGAAACGCATCGGGCGTAGGGATCGCATTCTCCTGCCCCAGGGCAATCGATGCGGTCAGGAGCATTGTGAACAAGACGGCGAGCCGTCGCATCATGCAGAGCACCTCATCATGGTGAATTCTATGGTCTATCAATTGGTGTCGCTCGCTGGAGCGATCGTGATTCTCATCGCGTTTGCTGCGCTGCAATTCCGCCGGCTCTCATCCGAAACGCGAACGTATCAGACTCTCAATCTGATCGGTGGATTCTGTCTGTTCGTGGCCGCCCTGGACGCCCGACAGTACGGGTTCATCCTGATGGAAGGATCGTGGACCATCATCAGCGCCTGGGGACTGTGGCGGCTGCTGCGAACCCGACCGTCCACACAGGTCTCCTGACCGAGCACGGATCATCGACTCTTTCTATCGCCGACGAATCCGTTTCTCCACAGCCGTCAGGAAGGGTCCAAGAAATCCGTTGCACCAGCCCGTGGTGATGCAGAAGTGGGAGCGGTTCGGAGCGGTGTGATGCAGGAGATGTTCTTCGGGACGGAGAATCAGTCCAAGACGCTGAAGCTCCCGAGCGAAGGTCGGGGGGGCGGGGTGGTGTGCCCACTGGTGAATCTGGTTGGTGGGAAGAATGCCCAGCGCCAGCATCACCAGAAAGAAACGGCCCCCATCCGGTACGAAGAACGCGGCAACCAGGATGGGCAATACGCCAAGCGCGACATCGCTGTTCAGATGGAGAAACGGACGCGAGACGATGTCCTGCGCGTTGAGGTGATGCACGCGAAACGGCCGGATGAACCTGGGGCCGATCACCGCCGTGGTTTCACTTCCCCAGGTATCCGCGGTCCAGTGAACGAGGCCGGACAGCAGATCTGCGAGTATCCACACCAGCGGAGGCACCAGCAGGCTCCAGAGCGGGAAGGGGTGTGTGGCCAGATGAATCGCGTGAATCGCGAAAAGTGTCACCGACAAGACGACGACCGCGATCGCTGTCGACCTCTCGCCGGCCGATGCGGTACCGAGCACCGTCAGACCTTCATCACTCATGCGAATTCCGTATTCATGCTAGCGTGAATCAAGTCCATGAACGCTGGCGCGAGGTCTCCGCGCATCACCTGGGGCACAGGGGCTGGAGTCACCTCCGGCATCCTCGGAGCCCTCTGTGTTTTCGGCGAGCTTTGTTTCCGATTCCCTCACCACCTCGTCAGCAACGACGCGAGGGTGCTGTACGTCGCGCACCTGGGTATTTTTCGCGGGCTGCTTCTGGTCTGCATCATTGCCACGTTCCTCCTGGGATGCACCGGCGTCCTGCTGGCGCGTTCGAAACATGGAATGGCCGGCTTGCTGCTTGGCACGGTCGCCCTTCTGCTGGGTGGCCCCAATGCTGAGGCAATCACGGACCACCCGGTGAAATTCACCGCCAGCCTCGACTTTTTCGTCCTCGAGCTCCTCATCCTCGGGTTGCTTTTCATTCCCATGGAGCGGCTGTGGCCTCTGCGCAGCCAGGCAGTGTTTCGCAAGGGATGGCAGACCGACCTCACCCACTTCTTCGCCAATCACGTGGGCATTCAGCTGCTGGCGTTTTTCTCGATCATTCCCGTGCAGCTCTTCTTCGCCTGGGCAGTCCATAACCCCATTCAGAAAAGGGTGGTCCTGCAACCGCTCTGGTTGCAATTCATCGAGGTGCTCTTCGCCGTGGAGCTGGCGAGCTATTGGGCGCATCGCACATTCCATCGTGTGCCGATTCTCTGGCGCTTCCACTCCATCCATCACTCCATCGAGCAGATGGACTGGCTTGCCGGCTCACGACTCCACGTCGTCGATGTCATCGCCACCCGGCTGATCGGCTTCCTTCCGATCTTCCTCATCGGATTCTCCCCAGGCGCGATCTACGGCTATCTCATCTTCGTCTCGTTCCATGCGGTGTACATCCACGCCAACGTGCGCCATCGCTGGCCGCTGATCCGGCATGTGATCGCCACGCCAGAGTTTCACCACTGGCACCATGCGGCGGAGCCGGAAGCCGTGGACAAAAACTTCGCGGTGCTCTTGTCGTGTGTCGACCAGGTGTTCGGAACCGCGTACCGGCCGGATCGCTGGCCGGAGCGCTACGGAGTGGTCGGGGAGAAGCCACCGGAGAACTACGTCGACCAGCTCGCCTATCCGTTCCACGCCCGTTGAATGCGGACGATGCCAGAGAGAGCAACCCGCCGCCTGCAGAAGCGCTAGGAGCGTGCGCGGCAGAACGTTTTTTGGAGCCCGATCTTGGCGGAGCCTTGGGCAACCAGCGCCGCCGGCCGTGCCGGCCCGGCCTAGGACTCCGAAACGCTCACTTCGTCCTCCACCCCCGGGTTGGAGCGGTTGTGGATTCCGAGGCGCTTCATCATCTCGTTCAGGGTGGAGGGCTTGAGTTGCAGCAGTTCAGCGGCGCGCTTCTGCACTCCGTTGGCCATTTCCAGTGACTGCAGGATCATGGTGCGCTCGTAGCGGGAGACCGCATCCTTGAGAGAGATGCCATCGGTGGGGACGATCATGGCCGGCTGGTCGGTCTGCATGGGGAAGCGCAGGTAGTCCGGAAGCAGCTCCACGCCGATGCGGTCGCCGGTACACAGAACCACGGCGCGCTCGATGGTGTTCTCCAGCTCCCTCACGTTGCCCGGCCATGCGTAATCCAGCAGGATCTTCATCGCATCGGGGGTCACTTCCCGGACCTTGCGCTTGTTCTCCTCGGCGTACTTGTCCAGGAAGTGCGCGATGAGCAGCGGAATGTCTTCCCGCCGTCGCCGCAACGGCGGCAGCGGGATGGTGATCACGTTGAGCCGGTAGTAGAGATCCTCGCGGAAGCGCGACTCCGCCATCAGCTTGGAGAGGTCGGCGTTGGTCGCGGCGATGATGCGGGCGTCGACCTTGATGGTGTCCACCGATCCCAGGCGCATGAATTCTTTTTCCTGAATCACCCGCAGCAGCTTGGCCTGCGTCTCCAGATTGATGTTGCCGATCTCGTCGAGGAAGATCGACCCTCCGTCGGCAACCTCGAACAGACCGCGCTTGGTGGCGATCGCGCCGGTGAAGGCGCCCTTCATATGACCGAACAGCGACGACTCCAGCAGCTCGGGAGGCAGCGATCCGGAGTTGACGGTCACGAAGGCGTTGCGGGCGCGCGGGCTGGCGTGATGGATGGCTTTGGCCACCAGCTCCTTTCCAGTTCCTGACTCGCCACGGATGAGGATGTTCGAGCGCGAGGGCGCGGCCAGACGGATCAGCTCGAAGACTTTCCGCATGGTCTCCGACTTGCCAATGATGTTCGCGTAGGCGTATTTCTCGGTGAGCTCCGCTTTCAGTCTCTCGTTCTCGTTGGAGAGGCGGCGCTGCTCCAGGGCCTTGGTGACGGTGATGACCACCTCTTCGTTCTTGAATGGCTTGGGGATGTAGTGAAACGCGCCGTGCTTCATGGCCTCGATCGCACCGTCGATGGAGGAGAACGCCGTGATCACGATCACCGGCAGGTTGGGGCTGGAGATACGGACCGAACGAAGCGTGTCGATTCCGCTGATGCCCGGCAGCATGATGTCGAGAATCATCAGGTCGATATTCTCGTCCGCGTCGAGGATGGAGAGCGCTTCCTCGCCGCTGGAGGCCATGACGACCTCGAAGCCCTCTCTGCGCAGCACGGCGTCCAGCACGTCGCGCAGGACCTCTTCATCATCGACGATCAGAATTCTCATCATGTCGGTTTGGAGCCCACCGGCTCCGGTTCCTCCAGGCGACGGCGCGATGCCGTGTCGTCGCCCAGCATGCTCGCGGCGTTGCTTCTGCGGGGGATCGAAATGGTGAACTCCGCCCCAGCGCCTTGCTGGCTGCGGACCGAGATTTCGCCGTCGGACGCGTGCAGAATCCGTCGGGTGATGGCCAGACCGAGGCCTGTGCCGCCCTGCCCTCGTCGGGTCGTGACCAGCGGCTCGAAAATGCGGCCGATCAGCTCTGCCGGAATCCCTCTCCCGTCGTCCCGGATGCGGATCTCAACGTGCGACTCATTGGCGCTGGCGGAAATCCAGATGTTGCCGCCCTCGCTGACCGCATCGCGCGCATTGAGCATGACGTTGGTCAGAACCTGCTGCAGATCGTGGAAGTTCCCGTGGATCCGGATGTCCTCCACCGGCGCCACATGCACCTGGATGTGCCGGGCCTGCATCAGATCGTCGTGCAGGGCCACGGTGGAGGCGATCAACTCGGGGATGTCGATCAGGTCGCGCGTTCTCGGCCTGCTGGCGATGAGATCGAGCAGGTTGTTGACCAGATTCGAAGCGCGGAAGGACTGCTGCTCCATTTTCTTCAGCAGACGGTATTTCGGGTCGTCTTCGGCCGTGTCCGCGAGGAGGAGCTGGGCGTAGGAGGAGATCCCCGTCAGCGGCGTGTTGACCTCATGCGCAACTCCGGCCGCCAGGAGACCCAGCGAGGCCAGTCGGTCCTTGTCCTGCAGCTCGCGCTCGAGGCGGACGCGCTCGGTCACGTCACCGATCACCAGCACCCGGGCTCCGTCGGCAACGTCTCCGGCATGCAGAGGGCTGGCCGTGACGGTGACTTCCTTTTCCACCCCGCTCCGATTGGTGAAATTCGTGGCGATGGCGCGGCCGCCGGACTCCTGGAGCTCGGCAAAAGGAGGAAAAAGCTCTCCGATCGGGGCGTCGATCCCTTCGCCTCCCACCAGTTCCCAGAAGGCATGGTTCGCCGTGAGCACGAGATCGTCTGCAGAAACGACGGCGATCGCCGAGGGAGAGGACTCGATGATGTTCTCGTTGTACTCCTTGAGGGATCGGATCTCTTCGAGTTGCCGTCGCAGCCTGCCGTAGAGCCGCGAATTTTCGATGGCCAGCGCGACCGGTGCCGTCAGCGACTCCACCAGATGCAGATCATCGCGCGAGAGCGGCTCCTCGCCGCGTTTCGTCCCCAGAAGCAGGACGCCCTGCAGCTCGCCGCGGTTTCGCAGAGGAAAGGCGTAGCGATAGCCAGCCTTGAGCAGCTGCCACGGCAGTTCCGTCGCATCAGGCAGCCGCGGCTCCGTCAACACCAGGGGCCCTTCCACCGGCATCGGCCCGAACGCGGTGACCGGCGCGCGCCGAGGCACCTGCGGATCCTCTTCGTAGACGACCAGGGAAGGACCTTCGCGCATGAACAGATTCATCTTCTGCAGCCCCAGGGCGGCCCGCAGCCGTTCGCGCATCATGGAGAGCAATTCGTGCACGTCGTGGAACGTCGCCAGTTCCTGAGCGAACTCCGACATGGCGCGACGGTGCTTGTAGCTGTCGCGGTAGACGAACATCTCGATGACCGACTCGATGCGGCCCTTCACCGGAATGAGCACGCCGGCGATGAGCAGTCCGGAGGTGAACGCCAGGAAGTTTCGCTCCAGCGCCGAGCGCTCCTCGATCATGTGCGACAGGAGCAGATTGATCGTGGAGAAGGCGATCATCCCGAAGATGAAGGTGACCGAATAGGCCAGGATCTCCTTGATCACCACCTCGACGTCCCACAACTTGTATTTGAGGATGGAGACCGCGAAGGCCAAAGGGATCAGCGCCAGCGGCAGGATGGAGATGGTCGCGTAGATCGGTTTGACCGATCCCACCACCAGGTACGGAACGATGTACACGAGGAGGAAGGGAAGGAACCCCATGATCATGCCGAGGTAGATCCACTTGATCTGTTTCTTCCCGACGGCGGCGGCCGTTCCGTAGGTGTACGCGAGAGCAACCACGGCCAGCGTGAAGTAGACGGCGAAGTGCACCAGTTCCCAGCGCTGGATCAGCTCGAAGGAGCGGTAGGCGCTGGCGATGGCCAGACGGTTGTGAAAGAGGAGCAGATCGAGGTTCCACGCCGCGAGCAGCGCGGGGGGCAGATACATCGCGGCCAGCAATCCCCGCTGCCTCACGATCGGCCGCGGGAACACCAGGAAAAAGTTCAGTGTCAGCGGCGGAAGCAGGATGGTCGCGAACTCTTCGACCAGCTGCAGGATCTTGTACGAGGCATCGATGTCGCCTGCCGGCGTGTAGACATAGACGATGAAAGAAAGCAGCGTGACGAAGTAGAAGAGGGTCGACTCCCGCCGGCCGCCGCGAAAGAGGGTGAACAGGCCGATGGCCAGATAGAGAAAGCCGATGAAGCTGAGAATCAGATAGGAGTAGTCAATCTTCAACTCGGGAACGCGGTACCGGATAGCGAAGGTCCGGCTGCCACGGGCCACCACCATGGGGGTGGACTGCCCGATCCGTCGGAGCGTCTTCTGCAGCCCCTCGATTTCGGTGGTCGGTGTCTCGCCAATGACCCAGATTGCGTCGCCCCGACGCAGGCCGGCCTGCTCCGCTCCGCTACCCGGCTCCACCGACTCCACCACGATCACGCCCTTGCTGCGGCTGAAGGTGAAGTCGATCCGCTCGAAGGAAGACCTCTTTCTCTGGAACGAAGCGAAGGCTCCCGCGACGATGGCGACGGTCAGCAGGAAAATCAGCAGATTCGAAACCAGAGATCTGCGCATGGGCAAGGGGGACTATAGACATTCAACGCGGGTGCCGCGCTGGCAGTCTATCTAAATGATTGAAGCCAAACGTTCGGCGGATTGAATCGGCATCATCTTTCGCTGCGTGGTTTTCAATGTGCTGGATTCTCAGGCCGGTTTCTTGAAGTATTTCTCAAGCCCGGAGGGCCACTCCGATCCCCGCTCACACCACAGGGAAGCGGCAGACGTCCCGTAGCAGGCACACGTCGCAGTTTTCCTTGCGCCGGCGACGGCTGCAACGGTCGAGGATTCCCAGACGGCACAGTGCGAAGTCGTAGCGCACGGGATCGCTCGGATCGAAGCGGGCCAGCCGGTCGGTCACCGCGCGGGCCGCTTTCCAGTCCGCGCTCTTGCGCTCGCTCAGACCGAGAAAGGTGGCGATCCGATGCACGTGCGTGTCGAGCGGCATCACCAGCTTCGCCGGATCGACGAAAGCCCAGATCCCCAGATCGGGAGAGGTGCGGCGGACCATCCAGCGCAGAAAGAGGTTCATGCGCTTACAGGCGCTACCGTCGTCGGGCGAGCTGAGAAGGTAGTGGAGACCGCGCCGCTCGTCTGCTGGGAGCTCGGGCAAGGGCAATCCGCATCCGTCGATCAATGCCCCGACGAAACGGGCCAGCGACGGCCCGATATCGGTGTCGCGATGGTCGTACGACGTTTGGAAAAGCGCTCCCAGCGAACCGTAAACCGAGGTTGCGGCCGACATCCTTTCCAGGAGAGCAAGCAGGTGGCCGGTCTTGTGAAACCTGTGAGCAAAACGCGCAAAACGCTTTTCACCGTCGCTTCGACGAAAGGAGGCGACATAGGCGTGCGGTGAGGGGCCCATTGCATCGAGCACTCGCCCGACGTTCGCCACGACCGTATCCGCGCGCCCGTAAGCAAAAGCGGCCGCGAGAAGACCCGCCACCTCCTGATCCTGCGGGTGGTCATACCGCAGCACGAGTTGCAGCGGATCCGGCTCGATGGTGGTGATGTCGAACGTGGCCACCAGCTCGTTCAGCCGCGTCTGCAGCAGCTCACTCCTCAGTGGCTTTCGTTTCATGACGGTTCCTGTTGAGAAACCGCAACTTGTGAGGGGCGACGTCTCCGCTCCAGAGCTGATTCCTTCATCATGAACGGCCGATCAACATTACGGCTGGCGAAACGTAGAACTTCCGGCGGTCATTCTGCGTCTCAACGATAGATTCCAGACATCTGCTCACGAAGGGAGTTTTATGCGCAAGGTTCAGCGGCTGCTATCGATCACGTCCGTCCTTCTCTTCGCCCCGGTCGGATTCCTCCACGCCTCCATCACCGGCGCCGTGATCGACGGCGATGGCAAAGCAATCGCGGGCGCCCGGGTGTCGATGGTTTCGCCGGAGACACTCGACGGCCGCCGCCTCCGGCTGCAGTCAAAAACGATCGAGCGTGTGGTACTGGCCACCACCCAGTCGGACAGCAAGGGCAACTTCACGCTGCAATCGCCGAAAGAACCGGTGGTCGACATCCGGGTGGAGGCGCCAGGCTTCGCTCCCGACGCGGTTCGCAGCCTCGCCGATGACGACCTCGGAGCGATCGCGCTGACTCGCGCAGCCCTGGTCAAGGGGACCATCACCGCCCTCGGAAAGCCGGTCGCCGGCGCAACCGTGGGGTGGTCGGGAACTGCAGAGCTGGTCGCACTCACAGATGCCGAGGGAATCTACTCGGTGCCCGATCCGGCGAAGTGGGCCTCGCGCCTCACGGTGGTTCATCCCGATTTCGCCATTCTCGACGAGAACATCACGCCCAGCGACTCGAAGAAGGGCGCGGACCGCACACTGAAACCAGGAGTGGCCATCGGTGGTCGCGTGCTGGCTGAAGACGGTCAGACTCCCGTCGCCGGGGCGGCGGTGATCGTAGACAACTGGCGGCTGGCCACCACGGCGGACGACGGCTCCTTCACTGTGGCCCACGCGATGAAGGACTGGGCGCAGGTGGAAGCGCAGTCGGGCGAGAAGGCCGGCGTGCGCGCGCGCTCATCCAGCGGCTCCATCGCCATCCGCCTCGGGAAGGCTGCCTCGGTGACCGGGTCGGTGGTGGACCTCAAGACCCAGTTGCCAATCGCAGGCGCCGAAGTCCGTCTGAATCCCAACACCCCAGGCCTCGGCGCAATGGCAGTCTCCTCCCGCATGGCCTTCACCGATGCGAAGGGACGCTTCTCGCTCAAGCCCGTGGTCCCGGGGATCTACCAGCTCGCGGGATCGCGCCCGGCGGCGACGATCACCGGAACCTCCGTCTCCGTGAACGCCGGACAGAGCGTGTCCAAGCCGCTCTATCTGACTGCGCGCGGCCGGATCAGCGGAAGCGTGATCGACGAAGACAGGCGTCCGGTGGGCGGCGCGAGAGTCATTTTCCGCGCGGCAACCAGTGAGATGGGCGGGCCCGTCATGGTGGGCCCTCGCTTCAACGGTCCCGGGGCCGGTTTCAGCGCGCCTGACGGACACTTCGTTCTTCGGAGCGTAACGACGGATTCAGAACTGCGGATCGAGGCGAACCGCAAGGGATACCCCGCCGCTCACACCAGCGGGATCCGCCTCAGTCCCGGCGAACGGAAGAGCGGCGTGCTCCTCACCATTCCGCATGGGCTCAGCCTGTCGGGGAAAGTGACCGACCACGACGGCAAGCCGCTGTCAGGCGTGTCCGTCGATACGCAGGAATCGTCCGCGGAAGGACAAGGCGGAATGCGCCGCATGATGATCTTTCGGGGCCAGGAGCGCGGCGACGAAACCATCCGCACCGCCAGCGATGGAACCTTTCTCACGCGGGTCAAGGAAGGAACGTACGACGTGATCCTCAAGCGCGAGGGATTCGCGGTGAAGAGCGTTCGCGGAGTGGCGGTCTCACCAACCTCCAAGCCGATGGAAATCACCCTGGATCCCGGTGTCGAAGTCTCCGGGCGCGTCACCCGCGGCGGTACCGGCGTGGAAGGGGTCAACGTGGGAGTGGGGGGCAGCGGAGGCTTCACCAACACCGTCACCCAGGCCGACGGATCCTTCGTACTGGCGGATCTCTCGCCTGGCCCGGCCATGCTTTCCGTCAACAAGCCGGACGCGTTCGTTCAGCAGATGCGTCCGGTCACCATTCCTGCGCGCGACGTGATCATCGATTTGCCTCAAGGCGGACGGATCACCGGCAGAGTCGTCGATAAGGCCAGCAAGCACCCGGTGACCAGCTTTCAGGCCGGCGTGACCACGTCACGCAGCGGTGGCGGCATGGTCTTCATGGCCCCTCCCATGCTGAAGGCGTTCACGTCTGACGACGGAAGCTTCGCCCTGGACAATGTTCCTCCCGGATCCACCGAGGTGGTGGTCAACGCTCCCGGCTACACGACGGGACGCGTTCCGGCGCTGAACGTCGAAGACGGAAAAACGCTGGCAGACGTCGAAGTGGCGGTCGAAACCGGCGTCACGTTGACGGGACGGGTCACCGGACCGGACGGCTCCGCTCTGTCGGGCGTCGAAGTTCGTCCCGATCAGAGCCCCGGAGCGAATCGAGTGATGCGCTTCGATAACAGAAACAGCGGCGTGGTGACCGATCCGAGGGGCGAGTATGTGCTGGACGCGCTCGAGCCGGGCGAGAAGACCTTCGAGTTTTCCAGGCAGGGTCTAGTCAGCCAGAGCAAGACGGTTGCGCTGTCCGGCGACAAGGTCACCTTGAACGTCCAGCTTTCTGCGGGAGTCCGCGTCAGCGGAGTGGTCGTCAACGAGGGTGGCGGTCCAGTTTCTGACGCGATGGTCGAAGCCTCATCCGCCACCGATTCTTCGTTCGGCCGGCAGGCTCGCTCCGATTCCAGCGGCAACTTTCAGCTGGAAGGACTGGTGGGAGGTCATTACACGCTGAGTGCCTCCAAGAAGGGTTTCGCCAGCGCCATCCAGCGCGATGTCGATCTGTCTGCAGGCACGCCGATTCGTCTCGTGCTCACAGCCGGAGGAGTGTTGTCCGGTCACGTCACCGGCCTCTCCGAAAAGGAGCTGCAGCAGACCACCGTGTTTGCCTGGAGCCCTACCGGCGAAGTGTCGGCGCCCGTCGACACCGGCGGCGGCTTCCGCATCGAAGGAGCTCCTCTTGGCACGGTTCGGGTCTACGCCCGCGTCGGTGGTGGAATGAGCGGAATCAAGACCTCCTCGCCAAAAACCGTTCAGCTGGA
>JBDSGC010000204.1:0-3984 GCA_039919215.1 Thermoanaerobaculia bacterium
GCCTTCAGCAGCGCGGGAACGTCGGCCGCGACCAGATCGATCAGCTTCAGTTGCAGCGCCTCCTGCTCGGTGAAGGATCGCGACTGACGGACGGCACTCTCGGCCACTGCTACGTTGCGACCGCGACCGGAGGCGATGGTGCGCATGAATGCGGCGGCGTCGTTTTCCACTTTCTCCTTCATGACGTCGTCCATCTTGGTCCCGGGAATCACCGGGTGTGCCGCCCCCGTATTCGTGCCCGGCGCCATGGCCGCGAGGTCGGCAGCCTCCAGCAGAAAAAAGCCAGCGGAGGCCGCGCGGCTGCCGGCGGGACCGACGTAGACGATCACCGGAACGGGCGACGTCATGATCTTCTCGACGATGGAACGGGTCGAGTCGAGAAGGCCTCCCGGGGTGCTGAGCTCGATGATCACCGCGTCGTCGTGATTGCGCACAGCCTGCTCCAGCCCGCGGGAGATGAACTCGGCGCTGATGGGATGGATCATCTGGTGGACGGTGAGATGCAGCACGCTGCCCTGCAGCGCGAACGACGATCCGAGACATAACAGTGAGATCAGAAGCGGCCGGCGCATAGCATCACCTCACGATTCCAAACGGGCGAACGGCGGCCCTGAATTTCGATGCGACCATCGGTGGGCGAGGAGCCTGCGCGGCAGAACGTCCTGGAGCGTGATCTTGGCGGAGCCTTGGGCAACCAGCACCGCCGGCCGTGCCGGCCCCGGCGGCTACACCGGTCCGTCGTCGACGCGATAATCAGGACTCGGCTCGTAGTTGAAGAACTTGGTGATGTCGTTGCGGAAGACCAGTTTGAAGTCGCCGATCGGCCCGTTGCGCTGCTTGGCGATGATGATCTCCGCGATGCCCTTCTCTTCGCTCTCTTTATTGTAGACCTCGTCGCGATAGATGAAGGCAACGAGGTCGGCGTCCTGCTCGATGGAGCCGGACTCGCGAAGATCGGAGAGCTGCGGCCGGTGATCGCCGGTTCGCTGTTCCGGTCGCCGCGAAAGCTGGGACAGGGAGACCAGCGGCGTGTTCAGCTCCTTGGCGATGGCTTTCAGCCCGCGGGAAATCTGCGAGATCTCCTGGTTGCGCGACTCCACCTTGCCCTTGACCGCCATCAGCTGCAGGTAGTCCACCATGATGATGTCCAGGCCGGCCTCCTGTTTCAGGCGGCGCGCTTTCGCCCGCATCTCCATGATGTCGATCCCCGGGCTGTCGTCGATGTAGATCTTCGCTTTGGCCAGTCGCGCCGAGGCCTCGGCCAGGTCGCGCCAGTTCCGTTCGCTCAGCATTCCGGCCCGGATCAGGTGATTCCCCACACCCGATTCGGAGGAGAGCATGCGCAGACCGATCTGCTCCTTCGACATCTCCAGTGAGAAGACGCCGACCGAATAAAGTCTTTGCGCGGGTGGCCTGGGCTGGCCGGTCCGATCGGGGATGGCCATCGACTCCGCGATGTTCATCATGAAGCTGGTCTTCCCCATGGAGGGCCGGGCCGCGATGATGATGAGGTCCTGGGGCTGGAACCCCGACGTGAACTCGTTGAATCGATCGTAGCCGGTGGGCAGGCCGGTGATGAGCTTTCCGGCATGCTGCAGCTGCTCGATTGCGGTCATGTTCGTGCGGGTGATGCGCTCGATGCCCACGAACCCTTTCTCGATCGATCCCTGCGCGATGTCGTAGATCGACTTCTCGGCGATGGAGAGAACGTCGGCCGGCTCGCCGGGCGCATCCAGCGCGGCGCGCATCACGCTGTTGCCCATCACGATCAGCCGCCGCAGCGTGGACTTCTCCTTGACGATGTGAGCGTACCGCTCGACGTTGGCGATGTCGGGGATGCCGTCGATGAGCGAGGAGATGTAGGCTGAACCGCCGACCTGATCGAGCTGGGCTCGTTTGGAGAGCTCCTCTTTCAGCGTGAGGAGATCGATTTCCCGGCTGTCCTCCGCCAGCTTCCGCATGGTGGTGAAGATGGTGCGATGAGAATCCTTGAAAAAGTCTTCAGGCTGGACCGTGGCCACCACGCGATAAAAGGCGTTGTTGTTGATGAGAATCGATCCGAGAACCGCGCGCTCCGCATCGGGAGACTGCGGCATCGGACGGTCGAGGGCGACGTCGAGTTGTGCGGCACTCATGGTTGGGACGACCGGGATTCTGCGTGGTGATTTCTGCGGACCGTATTTCCCGAGCGAAACTCACAGCTCCGTCCACAAGCTCTCCCCAGGACGGATGAGCGGCAACTCACTGAAGACAAGCCGCTCCTGCTCGTTCTCCGCAGACAAAGGCAAACCGAAGAAAACATCTTGACGGGGAAATCGGGAGGCACGTCCTATTGTCGCGCAACTCCTCTGCAGTCCGTAGATTCTGCATTTGAATTCTGCCCACAGGAGAACCGGCCTCCCCCCGGGCTGACGAAATTCCACCGCCCGTAGAACCGTGTCTCTCTTCGCCTTCCGATCTACGAGCCTGCGCGGCAGAACGTGTTGGAGCGTGATCTTGGCGGCGCCTTGGGCAACCAGCGCAGCCGGCCGTGCCGGCCTCGGAATGACCCTCCTCCGTAACCCTGTTGGTCAGCGAGTCGTCTGAACCCCAGTACCGGAGGAATTTGATGAAACGAATCTTTGCGCCGTGGATGCTCGCGCTCGCTTTGCCCCTGGCGGCACAGCAGGCTGCCACTCCACCGGCCGCTCAACCCGAAGCGGACAAACCGGTCGCCGTCCTCAACGGCGAGGTCGTCACCACCAGCCAACTGGAACGCATCTGGGACAACCTCGGAACGCAGATGCGCACGCAGTACGAATCCAGCGGCGGCAAGGGAGCATTTCTGGAGAACTACCTGCGCAAACGGCTGATCCTGCAGGAAGCAATCAAGTCCGGCTTCGACAAGCGAGCCGACGTGCAGAGCGACATGAATACGGCTCGGGAGTCCGCCCTGTTCGATCGCTACGTCCGCGACGTCGTGGCCGCACCGATCGTGACTGAGGCGGCGGTCCGTAAGTACTTTGACGAACACAAAGAGGAGTTCGCCCAACCAGAGCGGCTGAAGGTGCGCCACATCGTGGTCACCGCCTCAGGAGTCGGCCCAAACTCCAAATCTTTGCCCCAGGCGCTGGAGAAGATCAAAGCGATCGCCGCGCAACTGCACGGGGAAAACGCCAACGTTCGCGGCACGGACCAGAGCACTGCCGCCCGCCTCCGCCTCATCCACTTCGGCGACGCGGCCCGCAAGTACTCAGAGGACGCCTCGGCTTCGTCCGGCGGCGACCTCGGCTGGGTAACCAAAGGACAGCTGGATCCGACCTTCGAAGCGGCGGCCTGGAAGCTGCCCCTGGGAGTGATCAGCGGAATCGTGGAGTCGTCATTCGGCTATCACCTGATCGTGGTGGAGACCCGCGAGCCGGCGGGCACCCGTGCGTACGCGAAAGCACGCCCCGAGGTGCGCGAGTTCCTCCTCACGCAGAAAGCCGCTGATGTCATGACCGCCGTGAGCAAGCTCACCAACGAGCTTCGGGGCAACAGCAAAGTCAGCGTGTATCCGGAGAACATCAAGTAACGTCGCGCGTTTTCCAGCGAATGAAGGGCGCACGCCAGTGCGCCCTTTTCATTTCCGCAGACCGGCGAATGGATCGGTGAGGACCACGAACATGTGAGCGCAGAGGAGCGACAGAGTGAGGCAGACCAGGAGCCAGAATGCGGCCCGCCAGTTGAATCGACGTCTCTCCATGATCGCGATGCGCACCGCGAACCCGATTCCGAAAGCGCCACCGAGGGCGAGAGCATCGATGATCCAGTAGAGAGCGCGTGAAGGACCGAGGATCGGCTCCAGATCGGAGGCCAGCAGGACGGCGACAAACCCAGCGAGAGGGAGAAAGCAGGCGGAGCGAATCCGCTCGCTGAGGCTGGGTATGTGGAAGTCTTCGAACAACGAGCTCTGATCAGTGAGACGGTTTCCGCACTAGCGCACCTTCGGAAACGCCGGAGCGG
>JBDSGC010000205.1:0-4496 GCA_039919215.1 Thermoanaerobaculia bacterium
CCTGCAGCGCAGTGGCATCGAGATCGACATCGCCATGGACGGCAGGACGGCCATCGAGAAAATCGGCGCTGGCCAGTACTCGGTGGTCCTGCTCGATCTGATGCTGCCGGAAGCGACCGGCTTCGAAGTGATCGACTTCATCAAGGACAGCGGACGGAAGGTTCCGGTGGCCGTGGTGTCCGCCGTCTCGCAGCAGTCGCTGACCCAACTGGATCTCGATGTGGTCAAGCTGGTGATCGCCAAACCCTTCGACGTCGACGAATTCACCAAAGCGATCGTCACCCTCTGTCGCGAACAGAACCCGCCCGTCTGATCGTCGGGTCGTTCGGGCAGCTTGAGATCCTTACTTGACGGCGATGGCGCGCGCCTGCTTGTAGTCGACGATCCCCTTGAACATCTTTTCAAGAGCGTCCTGCAGCAGGGTGCGCATCCCCTGGTCCTGGGCAATCTTCCGGAGCTCGTCGATGGGCGCGCGAGCCTGCACGGCCCGCTTCACCTCGTCGGTCCCCGTCAGCAACTCGTGCACGCCCATGCGGCCCTTGAATCCGGTGTTGTTGCAGGCGGTGCAGCCCTTCGGCTTGTACAGCATCAGCTCCGGTGTGTAGTCCACGCCGGTCCGATCGAAGTAGTCGGCACCGTAGGCTTCCACGATGTCGTTGAACTCCTGCACGGTGGGGTGATAGCCCTCTTTGCATTTCTGGCAGAGCGTCCGGATCAGCCGCTGGGCCATGATTCCGAGCAGTGCGTCCGCAAAGTTGAAGGGATCGATGTTCATGTCCAGCAGCCGGGTGATGGTTTCCGGAGCGGAGTTGGTGTGCAGTGTGGAGAACACCAGGTGGCCGGTGAGGGAGGCCTCGATGCCGATCGCTGCGGTCTCGTGGTCGCGCATTTCGCCGACCATGATCACGTCGGGATCGGCTCGCAGGAACGATCGCATGGCCGTGGCGAAGGTGAACTCGATCTTCGGCTGTACCTGCACCTGCCGCAGTCCCTTCTGGGTGATTTCGACAGGGTCCTCTGCGGTCCAGATCTTCATGTCCTCGGTGTTGATGAACCCCAGCGCAGAGTGCAGCGTGGTGGTCTTGCCCGATCCTGTCGGTCCACAGACCAGACAGATCCCGTAAGGTTTCTCCAGGATCTTCTTGAACGAGGTGAGGTTGTAGTCACTGAACCCCATCTTGTCGAGGTGGAGCGGCTTGGAGGCGGCCAGGATACGCATGACCACGTCCTCGTTGCCGTTCGCGGTGGGAATGGTGGCCACCCGAAGCTCGATCACACCCTTGGAGTATTTGAACCGGATCTTTCCGTCCTGCGGTTTGCGGCGCTCGGAGATATCGAGCTTGGCCATGATCTTGAGCCGCTGGACCAGAGCGTTCCGGTGAGCTCCCGGGACCTCCATGAATTTGGCGCAGTCGCCGTCGATGCGCAGCCGGATGCCGCAGGGATTCTTCGGGCCATCGGGCTCCACGTGGATGTCCGAGGCTCCGCGGTTGAACGACTCGATGATGAGCTGATTGGCCAGCTTGACGATGCCGGAGTCGGTCTCGTCGATCTCCGGCGCGTCGTCCGGCTTGACCTCTTCCTCGGTCACCCCTTCGCCATCACCGAGCATGTCGATGATCTTGGCCAGATCGACCCCCTCGCTGGGCGCAGAGTCGGCCTTCTCCCCATACGACGTGGCGATGTACTGCAGGATCTCGTGCTTGAGTGCCACCTGGAAGTCGTAGCGAGGGGCCAGATTCATGGCCCGGATCCCGTCCAGCCGGGTAAGGTCCTGCGGGTCATCCACGGCGATGACCAGCATCCCGGGGCGCCGCTCTACCGGAGCGCAGACGTACTTCTTCCACATGTCCGATGGGACGCGCTCGCGCAGATCCTGCGGAATGGTCTGCTCGCCGTCGTAGCTGAAAAACGGGGAGCTGTAAAAACCGGCCAGCGACTTCCCCATCTCCTCTTTGGGAACGTTGAAGTCGTCCATCAACACCTTCTCCACCGCGACGTTGTTCAACCGGGCGCTGCTCACCGCGGTCTCAATGTCCTTCTCCGAGACGATCCCCTTGTCCACCAGCCCGCCGAATTTCGACGGCTTGCCCTGACGGGCCACCTTGTGCTGGTTGTAGAACGCGATCCCCAGAATGCGCGCCAGCTCCTCGGCGCCGTCTTCGTCCAGTTCCGTGAAGGCCGGGCCGTGACGCTTGTTGATCAGCTGGATGACACCGAGCAGGTACTTCTCGAACAGGATGGGAACCGAGAGCACCGTCTTGGTCCGGAATCCCGTCTGCTTGTCCCAGCGCTGATCGAAGCGCAGATTGGCGTGGAACTTCGCCAGCTCGGCCGCTTCGTAGGCGTCCTTGATGTTGATGGTCTTGCGGGACAGCGCGGTGAACCCGGAGATGGAGGCGAAGGACTTCGGAACCCGGATCTCCTTCGGCACGTCGCCAATCTTCTGCAGCGAGTAGAGCTCCTGGTTCTTGGTGTCCACCGCATAGATGGTCAGCCGCTCGGCATCCAGAAGCTCCAGGATCTTGTCCTTGAGCGTCATCAGGATGTGCGGAATGGACTCCGCCGCGTTGATCTGATTGGTGATGCCGGTGAGCTTCTTCCGGTATTCGAGCTCGCGCTCGAGTGAGGATGAGGTCGCTTGGACGGTCATAAGGGTCTCCGACTGGGAAGGCTGCGTGTCCAAAAAGGATAGCACCAGCGCTCGGAATCGAGGGGATGATGCGCGGACCTCACGCCCAGGTGGTGTGGCAAAGACACTCCTGTATGTCCCCTCCCCTCGAGAGACCGCCGAGAGACTGGCCGGCAGGGATGCCGGCGCTGCGTAAGGCATCCATTTCCTCAGCATCGCAGCAGAGGTTCATGAGAAGGCCGGCACGGCGGGCGCGAAGGGTTGGCAATCACGCGGCGTTTGATGACAAAGATTCAACTCTCTCTCACGAAGACTGGAACCTTCGTCGCCGCCACACCTGGGACCGACATCACCGACCAGGTCCGTTACCCTCCCCCTCCACCCGCGCTAAAATCCCCCTTCCATGTCCTTTCACTGCGTCCGCTGTCACGCGGAGATCGACCGCTCGTTCAAGGCCTGTCCGCATTGCGGCGAGCCGGTCACCGACTTTCTCCGCGAGTACGCCGACAAGCCGGTCGATGGCAAGTACCGGATCATCGAACGGCTCGGCACCGGTGGCATGGGCGAGGTCTACAAGGTCGAGCACACCTTCCTCGGCGCCACGCGGGTCATCAAAGTCATCCGCCCGCAGATCTCCGGCACCGACGACGCGCACGACCGGTTTCTGCGAGAGGCCCGGCTGGCCACCAAGGTCCAGCACGCCAACGTCGCCACCCTCCACGACTTCTCGGCACTCCCTGACGGTTCGCATTACATGGTCTGGGAGTTCATCGAAGGCGAGAACCTCGCGCAGCTGCTGCGCTTCCGCGGCACGCTCCCTCCGCGTTACGCAGTGCAGCTGATCCGCCAGGCGCTTGCTGGGATGGAAGCCATCCATCGCGCCGGCATCGTCCACCGCGACATCAGCCCCGAGAACGTCATGCTCACGCGCGCCGAGAACGGCGAAGAGCGCGTCAAGGTCATCGACCTCGGTGTGGCCAAAGGCGACGAGACCGACCAGTCCATGACCAAGACCGGCATGTTCGTCGGCAAGCTCCGCTACTGCTCGCCGGAGCACCTCGGATTTCTCACCGAGGGGGAGAAAATCGATGGCCGGGCGGATCTCTACTCGCTGGCCATCGTGCTCTACGAGATGCTCGCCGGACGCGCGCCCTTCGAGGCCACCTCGCCGCACCAATACATCATTCATCACTCGCGCGAAGAGCAGCTGCGGTCGATCGATCTCAACGATGTGCCGGGGAGCGCGGCGCTGCAATCGATCCTGCAGCGTGCTCTGGATCGCGACCGCAACAAGCGCTACGCCAGCGCCCGCGAGTTCGGCGACGCGCTCGCCGCGGTGGAGCCCACCCTTCCGGAGCCTGGTCCGTGGGAGGACTCGGAGCCGCTCGACGGCGAACCGACACTGCGACTCACACCGCCCGTCGCGTCATCCCGCCGCGGCAATCTCGAGGAGGCGACGGTACGAACGGATCCGAGCGCCTCGACGCCATCAGTGCGCATCGCCCCACCGGTGACACTGCGCTCAGCACCGACGACGCAGCGGACGAACATCACCGCGGTCGCTCCTGCCGTCGCCCCGCCCACCCCGCTCGCACCACCGCCCACGCCGCAATCGCGTCGCAGCGCCGCTCCACTGATCATCGCCGTCGTCGTCATCCTCGGGCTGCTCGCCGTGATCGGAGCGCTGATGATGCGCCGCACCGGAACAACGCCGGACAGCAGCGTCGCTCCCACCAGAACCGCGCCGGCTCCGCCGATGAGCCAACCGTCGCAGACGACGTTCGATGTCGCCGCCTCGAGCGCGGCACCGACCACGACGCTCACAACCTCGGCCCCGCCCACGGTCACCGCTGCGTCGGTGGCG
>JBDSGC010000206.1:0-5663 GCA_039919215.1 Thermoanaerobaculia bacterium
TTCTCCCCGCCGCAGCGGGGAGAAGGTCCGCGAAGCGGGGATGAGGGGTCCTGCTCTTCATCGCGTGAGTTCCCCTCATCCGCCTTCGGCACCTTCTCCCCGTGTGCGGGGAGAAGGACTCTTGTCGATCAGCGCGTGGCCACGCTGGCACGCTGGCACGCCCTCCGGTGTGGCAGAAAACACTTGAGCGCCGCCGTTGTTGAAGCGCTCGGCCGCGTGATCTTGGCGGAGCCTTGGGCAACCAGCGCTGCCGGCCGTGCCGGCCGGACCACGCGGCGGCCGAGGACGGCCGCGCCACACGTTGTTGGGATGAGCCGGTTTACTTCCTCGCGCGAACCACCACACGTCCTGGCCTTGCGGCGGTCGGCTCGCCCTCGCGGAGGACCTGCTGCCCGTTGACGAAGACATGAACGACGCCGGTCGCGTACTGGTGCGGGTTCGCGTAAGTCGAGACTGCGTTGATGGTCTGCGGATCGAAGACCACCACGTCGGCAAGGTGGCCTTGTTTCAACATCCCGCGATCGACGATCCCCAGATTTGCGGCCGGGAGCGACGTCATTTTTCGAATGGCCTCGGATAGAGGAAGAAGTTTCTCCTCGCGCACGTAGCGCCCCAGAAGATTCGCGAAATTGCCGTAGGTGCGCGGATGTGGACTCGATTTCAGGAAGGGGCCTTCCGGTGCCGGAGCGGCGGCATCCGATCCGAAGCTCATCCAGGGCAGGGCGATCTGTTTGCGCACGTTGTCATCCGACATCAGGAAGTAGATGGTCTCCACGCGGCTGCCGTCTTCGATCACCAGATCGATGGCTGCCTCTTCCGGACTGACACCGCGCATCTGCGCGATTTCCTGCAGGGTTTTTCCGGTGAGTGGTTTGAGCGCCTCGCTGCGGAATCCTTTGAGCAGCACACGGTCGGCGCCGCCGGCGAGCATCAACAGGTTTTCCCAACTGGTGGAGGGGGTGCGCATCTCGGCAAGCACGCGCGCACGAATCGCCGGATCCTGCAGGCGCTTCCTCCACGCCTCGTATCCCCCTTCCTGAACCCAGGTGGGCATGGAGGCGTCGAGGCCGGTCGCCCCGGCCGTGTAGGTGTACATGTCGGCGGTGATGCGCAGACCCTGCGCGCGCGCGGCCTCGACGTGGCGGATGACCTCATCCAGCTTCGGCCAGTTCGCCGTCCCCGCAGCTTTGAGGTGATAGATCTCCGCGGGCACTCCCGCTGCGCGGGCAATGGCGATCAGCTCATCGACCGCTTCGACCAGCCGATTGCCCTCGCTGCGCATGTGCGAGATGTACAGGCCGCCGAAGGGGGCTGCCGCTTTGGAAAGCTCGATCAACTCTTCGGTTTTGGCGTAGGCGCCGGGGGCGTAGATCAGCGCGGAGGCCACTCCGAATGCGCCAGCTTCCATGGCTTCGGTGACCAGCCCGCGCATCTTCGTAAGCTCCGAGGCAGTCGGCGGGCGATTCTCCCGTCCCATGACGTGGATGCGCGGTGTGGCGCCGCCGATGAATGAGCCGACGTTCGGAACCACGCCGCGACGGACCAGCGAATCGAGATACTGCCGCAGCGTGGTCCAGTCCACGTCGTAGCGGACATCGCCCATCGACGAGACCATCTCCTGCTTCATGGCAGGGGAGAGGGGCCCCATCGACTCGGCTTCCCCGAAGATCTCAGTGGTCACGCCCTGCTTGAGGTCGGACATGGCTCGACCGTCGATGAGGATCGACTCCTGGGCCTGGCTCATGACGTTGATGAAGCCGGGAGCCACGGCCAGACCGTGCGCATCGATCTCGGTGCGGCCGTGCCCCGGCACCGCGCCGAGGATCGAGATCCGGTCGCCGTCGATGGCCAGGTCGCCGCGGATGGCATCGCGTCCGCTTCCGTCGTAGAGAATGCCGTTGCGGATCACAACGTCGTGCATCCGCGGCGGAGCGCTGGCGCAGGAAGCGGCGAGGAGAAGAACGGATGCAGCGAGCGATATGCGAATCATCGATCGAGGATACGACGATCGGACGGATTGTGATTCCGGCAAACGTTCCTCCAGGCTTTGCCCTTTTCTACACCACCGCCGATTTCCCCGGTCGTCTCGACCCGGGCGTGGCGGAGAAAGTGCTGTCGGTCGTGCGCGAACGTTACGGGATCGACGCAAGCCTTTCCACGTGCAATCAGGTTCATGGCCGTGGCGTGGAGAAGGTCGGGTCGACGAAGGGCTGGAGCGAATGCGACTCCTGCGATGCGCTCTGGACGGAGAGCAGCGGGATGGCCCTGGCCATCAAGATGGCCGACTGCCTTCCGGTCTCCATCGTCGATCCGGTGCATCACGTGCTGGCGAACGTTCACTCCGGGTGGCGTGGTGCGGTGCAGCAGATTACCGGCGCCACCGTCGGCACGCTCAAAGAATCGTCCTCGTTTCAGGCGTCCTCCGCTTCGGTATGGCTCGGGCCCTCGATCCGGGCGTGCTGCTTCGAGGTGGGGGAGGAGGTGGTGGAGCAGTTCACCAGTTCGTACGCCGGCGCGGAACGCTTCGTGGACCGTTCCGGGGCCAGACCGCACGTCGACCTGGTCGGTCTTACGGCGGAGGTGCTGCAGAGCGAGGGGTTCGCTGCGGAGCGGATTTTTGACACCGGTCTCTGCACGCGATGCGATCGCGGAGTGGAGACCTTGCGCGGCCATTCTGCCGGCGTGACCAGCGAGGCGCTGTTCCACTCCTACCGCCGCGATCCGAAGCGAGGTGGACGGAACCTTGCAATCGCCGCGCAGTGACTGAGCGGCGTCAGCACAGAGGCGCGGGGCGCCCGCGGCTGGTGTCTCGACGCGATGGACAAGGCAAACTTCAAGAAACGGCTACCCAGACGCCGCACGGTGTTCCAGATCCTCTCGATCTCCGTGGTGGCCATTCTGGTGGCCATCGCGGCGCTCTCGTTGTGGGTCTACCGGCAGTCGGTCGGCAAGTTCGAGATCCGCCGGCTCTCCCTTCCCACGCGCATCTACGCCGACTACACGCCGCTGAAGGCGAACAACGTCCTCTCCTCCGATGATCTACTGGAGAAACTCGATCGCCTGGGGTATCGCGTGGCGCCCGCACTGACTCAGGCCGGCGACTACGTCCGCGGCAAGGGGCAGATCGACATCTACACGAGGGAGTTCAACCATCCCACCGGCGCCTACCCGGCCCAGCCGGTGCGCATCGTCTTCAACGGTGCGACGCTGGAATCGGTCGTCTCGCTGCGAGAGGCCGCCCCCATCGACAACGCAGCGCTGGAGCCGGAGCTGCTCACCTCCATCCTCAGCGATCAGCTGGAGAATCGGCGTCCGGTCACCCTCGATCAGGTGCCCAAAGTTCTGCAGGACGCCGTGGTGGTCACCGAGGACATCCGCTTCTGGCATCACCCCGGCGTCGACCCCATCGGGCTGTCGCGTGCGCTGTTCCGGAACGTCAAGGCAGGAGGGGTGGCCCAGGGCGGGTCGACGCTCACCCAGCAGCTGGTCAAGAACTACTACCTGACCAGCGAGCGCACCTACAAGCGCAAGGCGGTCGAAGCGTTCATGGCCGTGGTGCTCGACGCGAAGTATTCGAAGCGCGAAATCCTGGAGGCGTACCTCAACGACATCTACATGGGGCGCAACCGGTCGATCTCGGTTCTCGGGGTGGGGGAGGCGGCGCGCTTCTACTTCGGGAAGCCGGTTGCGGAGCTGAATGCATCCGAGGCGGCGTTGCTGGCCGGCATGATCCGCAGCCCGAACAACTACTCGCCATTCACGCACGCAGAGTCGGCGATGACCCGCCGGAGCACGGTTCTGGGCCTGATGGTCCACAACAAGAAGATCGACCGGGCGGAGTACGACCGGGCCATGGCCACCCCGCTGCCACAGAAGCCGTTTCGCCAGCGGAGCGGGTTGTCGTCGATTCCGTTCTACGTCGATCGCGTCCTTCAGGAGATGTCACGCGACTACGGCATCAAGGACGTGAAAGGGCGTGGGCTGCAGATCTACACGGCCATCGACTTGAATCAGCAGGATGCCGCGGCGCGGACCGTGGAGAACGGGCTGCAGGCGCTGGAGAAGTCGAACAAGAAACTGCGCCGCGCCGACCAACCGCTGCAGGGTGCTCTGATCAGCGTCGATGTGGCAGCAGGAGAGATCCGCGCGCTCATCGGCGGCCGCAACTACGACCTCAATCAATTCAACCGGGCTCTGAACGCGAAGCGGCAGATCGGGTCGCTGATGAAGCCGTTCGTGTTCGCTACGGCCTTCGAGCCGAGCCTGTCGAACCAGAACATCACCCCGGCCACACTGGTCAGCGATACGCGACTGGTGTTGAAGCGCAAGTTCGGGGATGACTGGTCCCCGCGGAACTACGAAGAGTCGTACCACCAGACCGTAACCGTGCGGGAGGCGTTGGAAGAGTCGCTCAATTCTGCTTCCGTCCGGATCGGGCTGGCCATCGGGATCGACGCGGTGATCAAGACCGCCCACACCCTCGGCATCGTCTCCGAGATCGACAAGCAGCCCTCCATGCTCCTCGGCTCGGTGGCCATTCCTCCCATTGAGATGGCCGATGCCTACTCCACCATCGCTCGCATCGGATCGCGCTTGCCGTTGCGGACCATCCGCTTCGTCACCGACGACCGCGGCCGCGTGGTGTCGGCCGGAGATGCGGTCAATCCTGTGCAGGTCTATCCGGCTCGCGACATGTACATCCTGGCGAACGTGATGAAGGGCGTGGTCGATCGGGGAACGGCAGCGGGCGCCAGGTCGCTGGGGTTCAAGTTGATCGCTGCCGGCAAGACCGGGACGACGAACGACAAGCGCGATGCCTGGTTCATCGGATTCACTCCCAAGACGCTGACTCTTCTCTGGCTCGGCTTCGACGACAACGCGCCGACCGGACTCTCCGGCGGTCAGGCGGCCGTCCCCATCTGGACGCGGTACATGGAGGCGGTGACGGCGGGACAGCCCAACGTCGACTTCCCGATGCCTGAGAATATGGCCCTCGTCGATGTGGACGAGTCGAGTGGCGGTGTGGCTACGCCTCAGTGCCCGGCGAAACTGATCGTGCACGAAGCCTTCAAAGCGGGAACCCAGCCGACCAATCCCTGCCCTGTGCATAGCCCGCAGGCGCTGCCGGCCGCACTGGTCGACCAGTTCGGCAATCCGATCGTCATCGACACCTCGCATGTGACAGGAGACGCCGCGACGATGACCGGATTCACTCCCCCGGTGACCGACACCACGCTGACCGGCGGCGTGTTCCGGCCCCAGACTGCGCCGGCCCCGTCGTCGGAGCCGCTCAACATTCCGGCGCAGCCGTTTCCGAGGGAACCACGACGCGAACCACCGCCCGAACCGGCGCCTCGCGAGCGTCCCATCGAGCCCCCGCCGATTACCAATACGAGCGAGCCACCGGCCAGCACAAACACCAGCACACCGCCGCCGGCGACGACCACGACCGGACAGCAATAAGGCCCCCGGCGCGCGACCACAGAGGGTCGCCGCGCAGGCTCATCCGTGGCTCAGAAGCTGCAAGCGGAACGGCCAGATCTGGAAGCGGAGTTCTGCGCTTACCAGTCCTCTCCACACCACAAAACACATAAGATCCAGTTCACAGATTCGATTCACCACGATCGATTTTCCTGGAGGAACCTCGCGCCATGACCACGGGT
>JBDSGC010000207.1:0-18892 GCA_039919215.1 Thermoanaerobaculia bacterium
ACGAAACGGCGCAGCGCGATGATCCCCAGAAAGGCGAAGAGCAGCACGGCCGTGGTGGTCAGCCGCGGATCCCAGTCCCACCACACGCCCCAGGTCGGCTTGGCCCAGATCGCTCCCTGACAGCAGAGGAGGAAGGCCAGCACGACCCCGATCTCGATCGAGCCCTCCAGCCGTGCGTCCCATTTCCATTTCGCGGTGAGGAGAAATCCGATCGCGCAGACGAGGGCAAAGGTCATGGCCAGCAGCGCGTTCCACGCTGTCGGCACATGCACATACATGATCCTCTGTGTCTCTCCCATGAATTGCTCGGGAGGGGAAAGGAACAGACCGACGAAGCTTCCAATGATCAGAAAGGCCACTCCTGCAAGGAGAAGAAGCTGCGCAGACCGCCCGGGCGAACGAACGTCGCTGGAGAGGAGGAAGAACACAGCGCCGCCGATCCCGGCCAGTGCACCGATGCTCGCCTGAATCCCCGATGGAATCCCGAAGGAGAGATTGAGCCCGAAGTGATCCGCCAGCAGGATGACGAAGCCAAACCAGGCCCCGATGGCCAGCAGAATCAGGCCGGGGACCGGCGAGGAGAGGCGGGGCTCAGCAGTCGGTGCGGAGCTCTCTGTGGTGGGGGCCATGGTGGGAAGAAGGAATCGCTGACTAATCCTCGACGACTCGAGCGAACAAAAGTCCGCAGAGAGACCAATAAATTGCATCGAAGGCCACCAGCAGGCGAATCCACGAACCACCCTGTCCCATCGGATCACCGAGGAGAATCAGGGAGGTCGCTTTCACGGAGGCCAGCAGGGCGGGCACGATGAGAGGGAAGAGTAGCAGCGGAAGCAGCGTCTGTCGCGATCGGATCTGTGCCGTCATGGCGGCGTAAAGGGTCCCGGGCGCGGAGAGCCCGGCGGCACCGAGCGCGATCACCAGCAGCAGCGCTCCGATGCGGAGGGTGCCGGCGTCATCGAGGATGACCATGACCGGAATCAGAAAAACTCCCAGAAGGCTCAGCTGCAGCCAGTTGGCGATGGCCTTCGCGTAGTAGAGCGCCCGCGGGTTGGCCGGAAGGAGCAGCAACCCTTCGAAAGCGCCGTTCTCCATCTCCGCGTGAAAACTCTCAGCCAGCGTGAGGGTCGAGGAGAGCAACAGGCCGAGCCAGAGGGAGCCGGCAGAGAATTGACGAAGCAGCGTCGCGTTGGGACCGACAGCGAAACTGAAGAGCAGCAGAGCAGACGCGCCGAAAATTAACACCGCCAGAAACTGCGCGCGCGTCCGCCACTGCAGCAGCAGCTCCCGCCGCAGCGCGGCGGACAGAGCGGAGAGGCCGACCGGGATCGTTCGCCCGTCGATGGAGGAACCCTCCACACCGGAGACCTTGGTCACGCCTGCGGGTGACGTCACCGAGTGACCTCGTCGTCACCAGTCGCGCGGTCGAGTGCTCCGGCCGCAGTACCACGCCATGCAACGCGCCCGGCATCGAGGATGATCGCTTCATCTGCCAGCGCGGACGCTCGCTCGAGCTGATGGGTGGCCATCAGAACCGTGGCTCCCCGCGTGCGCAACTGACCGATGACTTCATCGACCAGCGAGAATCCCTGCGGGTCGAGCTGCCCGTACGGCTCGTCGAGGAGCACGACGTCCGCCTCCTGGAGCAGCACCCGCGCGAACGACAACCGTTTCCGCATCCCTGCCGAAAACGTGGCGATCGGATCATTCGCGCGCGAGTCCAGCCCCACCCGCGCCAGCAGAGAGGGAACGACAGAACGAGAGCTCCCAAGGACATCCGCGGCCACCGCGAGGTTCTCGAACGCCGTGAGCGACTCGTAGAGAAACGACTGGTGCCCGAGCAGCGCAGTCACCCGGCGCACGTCGTACCGGTCGCGCTCCAGATCGAAACCCTGCACGGATGCGGAGCCCTGATGAGGGCGGATGGCCGTGGCCAGGGTCCGCAACAGCGTCGACTTTCCCGCGCCGTTGCGCCCCGCAATCATCAGCACCCGGCCCCTCTCGAGCTGGAAGGTCACATCCGCCAGCGCCCAGCGGCGCCCGTAACGACGAGCCAGGCTGCGGGCATCGATGGCGAGCGAGGTCATGCAGCGCCCAGTGTAGCCGGCACGGCCGGCGGCGTTTGTTCGCAGAGCGTCCGCCACGATTTTGCCGATCACTGCAGGTGAGACGGGAGCGCGTCATCCCGAAGCTACGGAACAGCGCGATGCAGCGCTGTTGAGATCTCGGTGACACATCCTCACGCGAGTTCCCTCTCCCCGCCGCAGCGGGGAGAGGGTCCGCGAAGCGGGGGTGAGGGGTTTCTCCTGCACTCATGACCGACCCCCCATCCGGCCTTCGGCCACCTTCTCCCCGCTGCGGCGGGGAGAAGGAACTCGATCGTGAGAGGCGGCGTGGTGTGTGTCATCCGAGACGTTGATGACCACGGGTCTGAGCCCATTACCCCAAGACTTCCCCGCGCGCGAAGGCGCGCATCCCAGTTCAGCCCCCGGCTCTGCCGGGGGAAAACCAAGGCGTCCCGGTTGCGGCCGCGAAGGCGGCCGCTACAACGCGTCCGCAAAACCCTGTAGCGACCGCCTTCGCGGCCGCCGTTGTCCTCGACCACACGTTTCCCCGGGCAGAGCCCGGGGCTGCACTGTGTAGCGCGCCTGCGCGCGCCCACCTTTCGCGGTCAGGCCACACCGGAGCCTCGCGCAACCATCGTCAGACCTTATGATCCGCGCATGCGCACAACGGCCGCCATTCCGCTCCTCATCCTGTTCGCCTGCACCACCGCACCCGCGCCGGTCATTCCTGCATCGAAAGACCATGCGCCGGGCGGCGATCCGAAAGCGATCGCCGAGGTCCATGGCTTCACCGTCGAGGAAGAAGCGCGAATTCTGGAGCTGGAAGACCGGCGGATGTTCGACCCGCCGCTGGCAGAGGAGTGGATGCATCACCCCAACGCCCTGCACCGCGCGCGCATGGCCCTGGCCCTCGGCAGGATCGGACCGCATACCTTTGCCGATGCCAACGGCAACGCCGTGCGCGATGCCGGCGAGCATCAGGCGGGAGTCGACCTGCTCGCAGCGGCCATCCACGATCCCGATCCCAACGTTCGGGTAACCACGGCATTCGCTCTGGGACAAATTGGAGATCCTGCCGGAGCCGACGCGCTGATGGCATTGGCCAGCGACGCCGCGAACGGCGATGTTGCCGCGGAGGCAGTGGAAGCCCTGTCGAAGCTGGGAGCAAAAGCCGGATGGTCCCGCTACGCCCCGTTCACCGAAGCGAGCCAGAGGGAGGGCGTGCGCGCCCGCGCCATCCGTTTTCTGTTTCGATTCAAATCCGACGAGGCCATGGCCATCGCGGCGAGCGCGCTCGAATCGCCTTCCCCACTGATGCGGCAGGAAGGCTCGTATGCGCTGGCACGGCTGGCCCACGCCCCTGCTCGATCGCGCCTGGAACTGCTGCTTGCCGATCCCCTTCCGCAGATCCGCGCCAATGCCGCATCCGCCCTCGGCCGCATCGGTTCCGCGGAGTCGATCGACGCGCTGATCCGCGCCATCAGCGATCCGCAACCCTGGGTGCGCACCAATGCAGTGGTCGCCATCACCCGGATCGCCGCCAAGGATGCGCATGCCATCGATCGACCGCAGATCTCGCAGGATGCGCTGAAGGTGCTCGACATTACCGACGATCCCGACTCCGGAACGCGCGCCTCCGCCATCGAGACCCTCGGCGTCTATGCCACGCGGAACGAGCTGGCGAAAAAACGGCTGGTGGAAATCGCGGCGAATGGCTCGCGCTGGAATCGCGAGCTGGCCGCCGGCGCGATCGCCCGGCACCTGCGCGATGCGACTCTCCTTCCTGCGAATCTCAGTGGCTGGGCGAAAGTGCGGGTACTGGAAGCGACCGGCGTGGTATCGGACAGCATGCGCGAGCGATTTGCGCGGGACCCCGAGGCCATGGTCCGCGCCAACGCCATCTCCACCATCGGCGACGACAAAGTGGACGCCAACTTCGCGCTGGTCCGAACAGCGCTCGACGATCCCGACGCCGTCGTACGCGGCTACGCGCTCGACCGCCTCGGCCATTCCTCCGACAGCGGAAAACTGGCGAAGTTTCAGCAGGCCGAGGCCAAAGCGAGGAGCGACTCGCAGAACGATGCCCGGTTGAATGCCATCCGCGGAATTGCCGAGACTGCGCATCCCCAGCGCGACCCGTTTCTCCGCTCGCTGCTCAGCGACGCCGACCCTGTGGTGCAAAGGCTGGCCGCCGACCTGATCGAACAAAAGCTGAACCTGCCGCGCCCGCAGTACACGCCGTTGCCATCGCGGATTCCGCAGGCGCAATACGCCCGGATTGTGGAGTGGGCTCGACGGCCTCACACGGCGACGATCCGCATGACCCGCGGCGACATCGAGCTCGTGCTGCTCTCCCAGGACGCGCCGATGACGACGTGGAACTTCGCACAACTGGCGCAGAAGCATTACTTCGATCGCTCCTCGTTCATGCGCGTCGTTCCCAACTTCGTCATCCAGGGCGGCGATCCACGAAATGACATGGAAGGAGGTCCCGGCTACTCCATCCGCGACGAGATCAATCTACAGAAATACACCCGAGGAGCTTTGGGGATGGCGCTGTCGGGACCGGACACCGGCGGCTCCCAATTCTTCATCACCCACTCACCGCAGCCGCATCTGGACGGCGGCTACACCATCTTCGGCCGCGTTTCGGGAGGCATGGCGGCGGTGGCCGACCAGACCGAGCGCGGCGATCAGGTGGAGACGATTCTGATCGACCAGCCGACGGCGAAGCGATCGGAACTTGTAGCGCCGGCATCCTTGCCGGCCGTTGCGTCGGCTTCCAGCCGGCGCTTTCCGCCAAGCCCTCGCCGGCCAGATGCAGGTGCTACGAAAAGCAGCCAGGCATCACGGCCAGGGCTCCCTCTCTGATGCGGGCGCTCTTCGGCCGTTTCTTTCAGCTCGTGGGGATGATCGTCCTCCCGCTCGGGCTGATGATCGGCCTCTTCCGGGATGACATCCGCCTGGAGGTGCGCCTGCTCTTCATCGGCGGCGCGTTCTTCGTGGTGGGATGGCTGATGGCCAGACAGAAGCAGGCCTGATGCAGCCGACCATCGTGGTCACCGCGCAGTTTCCACCAGTGATCCGGGAGATCCTCGGCGGCCTGTGCGACCTCGTGGAGCACCCCACCGAAGCGGCGCGGACGGAAGAGGACATGATCACCCTCCTCAGCGAGGCGGACGGTGCCATCACTCTGCTCAGTGATCCGATCACCCGATCGGTGCTGGAGTCGAATCGAGACCTCAAGATCGTGGCGAATTTTGCGGTCGGCTACAACAACATCGACATCGCTGCAGCGCGCGAGCTGGGAGTCCGGGTCACCAACACGCCGGGGGTCCTGACCGAGGCGACGGCGGATCTGACTATGGCGCTGCTGCTGGCGACCACGCGCCGGCTGGTGGAAGGCGATCGGGAGGTCCGCTCGACGGGCCGGTGCGAATGGGGGCCGCTCAAGCTCCTGGGCATCTCATTGCAGAACAAGCGATTGGGCATCCTGGGCATGGGCCGCATCGGGAGCGCCGTGGCCACGCGCGCAAAAGCCTTCGGGATGGAAGTCCAGGGCATCCGACGAGGGGACGCGATCAAAGAGATCATCGCCACCTGCGACATGGTATCGGTCCATGTGCCGCTGACCGGGGAGACTGAGAATCTCATCGATGCGAAATTTCTGGCCATGATGAAACCTGGCTCCTACCTCATCAACGCGGCGCGTGGCGCCATCGTCGATGAGGGCGCTCTGTGCGACGCGCTGGAACGAGGGCATCTCGCCGGCGCCGGCCTGGACGTCTATCAGGACGAGCCCCACGTCGATCCGCGTCTGCTGGCACTACCCAGCGTGGTGCTTCTGCCTCACATCGGGTCGGCCACGCACGAAGCGAGAACGGCCATGGCCCGGATCGCTGCGGAGGAAGTCGCGCGCTTCCTGCGGGGAGAACCTGCGCGCTACGCCGTTCGCTGAATCAGGCGTGCAGGACGCGCCCGCGGCCCCCGCGCTTGACCGCGTAAAGCGCGTCGTCGGCAGCTTTCAGCAGAGTACGCGGATCAGAACCGTCCTGTGGAAACACCGCAATGCCGATGGACATGGTGACCGGAATTCCCGATCCGGAACGGAGCGATCGCTCCCCCACCTGCTCCATCAATGACTGGGCCCGTACCGCCGCCACGTTGGCGGCGGCGTCGGGCATGATGATCACGAATTCGTCGCCGCCGTAACGGCACACAATGTCTTCGGCCCGAACCATCCGCTCCATGATCCCGCCCAGGTCGCGGAGCAGCTCATCACCGGCAGCGTGTCCGAGTGCATCGTTGAATTCCTTGAAGCGATCGAGGTCCACCAGAAGCACCGACAGCGGCTTGTTGTGGCGGGTGGCGCGATGGATCTCGCGCTCCAGCGATTCCTCCATGTACCGGCGGTTGAACACGCCGGTGAGCGGATCGCGCACAGCCTGGCGCCGCAACGTCTCGTGCAGGCTGAGGTTCGCATAGGCCATCCCCAGTTGCTCGGCCACGGTGCGGACCAGCTCTTCCACTCGAAGGTGCGGATCGCTCCAGCGGACATGCAGAAGGCCGATGGGCTCGCCGCGAGCGATCATCGGAACGCAGATGGCCGATTCGTTCTCGGTCAGAGGAGCATGGGGGCATTCGGGCGTGCCCGGCTGCCCGGCGCGGTGCAGCGTGAATCGCGACAAGCCCAGACAATCCTGCCAATGAAACGCTTGAAACTCCGCCTTGGAGTCGGGAGGCCACACCGTCTGGGGAATGATCTCCGTCGATCGGACCGCAAGAAACACCGCGCCGCGCGAACCCGGAAAGAGTCGCGGAACGATGGTGTCCACCACGCGGTCCACATCCGCATTCCCTTCACAGGTCTGCAGGTTCTCGGCGAGATACCCCAGCATCGAAAGCTCCGCCGAGCGTTGTTGCAGGTCGGCCAGCCGCTGCTGGATCTCCACGTTGCTCGCCGCCAGCCGCTGCTCAGCCTGTGCGCGCGCGGAAGTGGCCCTCCGATTCATGAGCGCCGCGGCCAGGACCAGAGCGACGATCACCAGGTCTCCGGCAATCTCTACGGCGATGGTCTGGCGCACGCTCTGTCGCTGCCGCTCGGCACGCTGCCGGAGCAGTGCCTGCTCCTCATTTTTCATTTCCCCGATCAACTGCTGCAATCGTTCATAGCGGCGCACCGAGGCGGAGGACTCCAGTGCGCCGCGAGCGATCACGCGGCTGCGGCTCCGCAGGAGCGACTTCTGCCAGGCCACCTCCGCCTCCACCAGTCGCCGCAACTCCGGCAGGCGATTCTGCTGCCGCGCATTGTCGGAGGTCAGCAAAGCGACGCGCTCCACCGAGCTCCGCTCGCTGGTCATGGAACGGCGCACCATTTCCAGGCGCTGCTCCTCGCCAGTCAGCGCGAACGCGAGCCCCCCGTGACGGGCGTCCGCCGCCAGCTGCAGGGTCGTCCCCAACTCTTCCAGCACCCGATGGGTATGATCGACCCATTGCGAGTCACCGGACCCGGAGCGAAGACTCAGGAGAGACAGGGCGGCGGTCGCAGCAAACAGCACTGCGGCGATGGCCAGCACGACCGCTGGCGTGCCGATGACCCCACGCTCGTTTTCCATGGACACTGCCGGACCGCGCGGAAGTGTACCGCGCGGTGTAGAGTTCCGGGGTGATTCGGCTGAACCGCACCGAGGTTTTCCTGCTCGTCATCGACGTCCAGGAAAAGCTCCTGCCGGTGATCGACCAAAGGGAGTCGCTGGTTCAGAACATCGAGCGCCTCATCCGGGGCGCCGGCGTTCTCGATGTCCCCGTCCTGACCACCGAGCAGTACGTCAAGGGACTGGGACGGTCGGTCGAACCGATTCGCACAGCATTGGCGCAGACCGCCGCGCAATCACCCATCGAGAAGGTCGCCTTTTCGGCGTGGGGATCGGCCGAATTTCAGACGGAATTGCGCCTGCTCCACAGAAAGCACGCTGTGGTCGCCGGGATCGAAGCCCACGTCTGCGTTTACCAGACGGTGGCCGATCTGCTCAAGAACGGCTTCGGTGTGACCGTGGTCGACGACGCGGTTTCCTCGCGCACACCTCGCAACCAGCAGATCGGCGTTCGGCGCATGCTCCAGGAAGGCGCCCTTCTCACCTCCACAGAGATGGTGTTGTTCGAGCTGGCTGGAACCTCGGGGACCGACGAGTTCCGGGCCATTTCGAGACTGGTGAAGTAAAGATCGGCCCTTCCTCCCTGCTGGCCACTCATTCCTCCACGACGGCAGTCGCATACCGGCAGAAGACTTGCTCTATCGCCTCGCCGACAAGCTCTGTCGCACGATGGAAAAGGTCGAGAAGAGAATCCTGGTCGTCGATGACGACGACGCCATCCGGTCCCTGCTGATGACCGTTCTTCGCCGGCGCGGCTTCGATGCCGATACCGCGCGTGATGGAGAGGAGGCGCTGGCCTGCCTCGATCGCTGCAGCTACTCCCTGATGCTGCTCGATTGCATGATGCCGCGACTGAGCGGCCCCGAAGTCCTCCGGCACCTCTCCGCGCTGGAACCATCCATCCGGCCGATCGTCATCGTTCTCACCGCAGGCAACGACCCTCGCGATCTCGATCCCTCCATCGTATCCGCCACGATCCGCAAACCATTCGACATCGAGGTGCTCATCGAGACCATCGTGGCCTGCCTGAATGCGGTGGATGGAAAACCGCAACTCGAAAGCTGCCGGGCATCACTGGATTCCGAGGATTCCCGCGGGAGAGTCCATTGAGCGGGCAGGTTATGGACCCGCTTGGCACATCTTTTGGATTTTCTCTGGACGCAAAGGACGAACACCATGCCATCCACCGAAGCCAGAGTCCTCATCGTCGAAGACAATGACGCATTGCGGGTGATGCTTTTTACGGTGCTGCGGCACCAGCCTCTCACTGTGGACACGGCATCGACCGCCGACGAAGCGCTGGAGAAGGTCACCACCTGTGATTACGCGCTGATCCTCATCGACATGGACCTTCATTCCGGGGATGCCTGGCGATTTCTCCGGGATTTCCGGGAGGCCCGGCCGGGCGCGAACTCCTTCGTCCTGGCAGTCCGCGATCCGAGGAAGAATGAAGCGCTCGATGCTGCCGGGGTGAACGCCATCATGACCAAACCGCTGGAGATCGACACGCTGGCGGAAGTGATCCGCGAGTGCGCTCTGGTCGTTCCCCCTCCTGACGATCCGCTCGAATGCCCGTCCGCGGAAAGCAATTACCATCCGCAGATGGACGGCGGCTCGCAGCTGGCGAACTGAGTCTCCTGTGACCGAAGCGATCGGCTGGCTCAGCTCCGTCGTCCTCATTCTCACCATCGCCAAACAGGTGCACAAGCAGTGGCAGGCCGGCACCAGCGAAGGCGTCTCCATCTGGCTGTTCGTCGGGCAACTCGCTGCTTCGGTCGGATTCACCATCTACAGCGTCCTCATTCATAGCTGGGTCTTCGTCGTCACCAACAGCCTGATGGTCATCAACGGCCTGGTGGGCTACTGGATCACCAAGCGGCAGAAAAAGGCAGCGGATGCGGGCGAAGCCACCACCGCGAATCCCTGATCAATCAGAGCGAGCGGACCCCGTACAATCCGCCTCGTGAACGATCGGCGCAGAGGCATGCTCTTCATCACCGGAGCGGCTCTGCTCTGGTCGACCGGAGGCATCGGGATCAAGGCCATCTCCGATTCGCCGCTGCATGTGACCTTCTACCGGTCACTCTTCGCCGCGCTGGCCCTCATGCTCTTCCTGGGCCGGCGGGTGTGGGGCAGGCGCCAGTGGAACTCAACGGGCGTGTTCGTCATGGCCATCGTCAGTTATGCCGCCTGTCTGACGACGTTCGTGGTGGCCACGAAGTGGACCACCGCGGCCAACGCGATTTTTCTGCAGTACGCCGGCGTCATCTGGGTGTTGATCTTCTCTCCGCTGGTCCTGCGCGAGCCGATGCGCTCCCGCGACGTGATCGCGGTCGTTGCCGCCTTCGCCGGAATGGCCCTGTTCTTCGTTGGAAAATTCGACGCTCACGGGATGGCCGGCAATGGCATGGCCCTGCTTTCGAGCGTCTTCTTCGGCGCGCTCATCCTGGCACTTCGCCGCGAGCAGCGCGCCGCGCAGGCCGCCGTGATCTGGGGCAACGTCCTCTGCTGTCTGGCCATGCTGCCCTTCGTCTCTTCGCACCTGGCCCTCACCGGCCGCTCCTTCGCAGTCCTCGCCTTCCTCGGTTTCTTTCAGATTGCTTTCGCCTACTTCCTATTTGTGAAAGGACTGGCGTACGTCACCGCCACCCAGGCCTCGCTCACCGGAATGCTCGAACCGGTGGCCAATCCGCTTTGGGTCTTTCTCCTCCTGGGCGAGCGCCCCTCGCTCTTCGCCATCGCCGGCGGCCTGATCGTGCTCGCCGCCATCGGATGGCACACGCTGGGCGGATCGAGAGCGCAGGCGGATCTGCCGGCAGTGGATTGAGAGAGGCAGCGCACGGGCCGCTGAGGGAGTCGATTTTTTTAGTCCCGTAGGGACGATTGAGCGCTAGCCCAGCACTTCGGTGCTGGGTTAACTGTGAGCGAGCCAGCGAGTCCCGGAGGGACGATTGAGCGTCTCTCGGGAATTGATGTCGCCGCTCCGCCGGCTTCGTTCGCTTTTCGCCTTCATCCCCAGCGCTCACGCGCTGGGCCCCCAGCGCTCACGCGCTGGGCTACAGAGATTACGCCGCTCCGCGGCTGCGCCTACCCCCGCCTGCGCCCGCTTTTTGCACCATCTCCCTTCGTGTCCGCCGTCGAGTTGATCGAGCCTGCCACGGGAGAGCAACTGGCGTCGGTGCACCAGGCCAGCGTCGAGGACGCCGGCGCGGCGATCGACACGGCCGATCGGGCGTTTCGCAGCGGGCCCTGGCGGACCATCAACACCCGCGATCGCGGCCGCATCCTCCACCGCCTGTCCGATCTCATCCGCGCCAACGCCGACGCCTTAGCGACGATGGAATCGCGCAATGTCGGCAAGCCAATCCGCGACTCGCGCGACGAGGTCGATCTCGCCGCCAATTGCTTCGAGTACTACGCAGGCACCACCAATAAAGTCGGCGGTCAGACCATCCCCGGCGCGGCTCCCGGCGTGTTGATGACCTTCCGCGAGCCCCTCGGCGTGTGCGGCATCATCGTTCCCTGGAACTTCCCGATCGCCATCACCGCCTGGAAGTCGGCGCCCGCACTGGCCATGGGCAATACCGTCGTGTTGAAGCCGGCGGAGCAGACTCCGATGACGGCCATGCGCCTCGCCGAACTGGCTCTGGAAGCCGGTTTCCCTGAGGGAGTGTTCACCGTGTTGACCGGTGAAGGCTCCGTGGTCGGCGAGGCGTTGGTCAACCACCCCGCCATCCGCAAAATCGCCTTCACCGGATCGACCGAGGTGGGCAGTCGGGTGATGCAGCTGGCAGCGCGCGACATCAAGAGAGTGAGCCTGGAACTGGGAGGCAAGTCAGCCAGCGTCGTCTTTGCCGACTGCGACTTCGATCGAGCCGTCGCCTCCGCCGTCTCCAGCGCCCTCGGCAACGCGGGACAAGATTGTTGCGCGCGCAGCCGCGTGCTGGTGGAGCGAAGCATCTACGACCGCTTTTCGAAAGCCCTCGTCGCCGCCTTCGAGAGCGTGAAGATGGGCGACCCCCTCGACGACGCAACCGTCATGGGGCCGCTGATCACTGCGTCTCATCGCGACCGCGTCTCCGCCTATGTGGACAGCGGTCGCGCCGAGGGGGCCACGCTGGCCACCGGTGGCGGCCGGCCGTCCGGAGCTCTGACGAACGGGACCTACCTGCAGCCGACCGTCTTTCTCGACGTGAAACCCTCCATGCGCATCGCCAGGGAAGAGATCTTCGGCCCGGTGGTGGCGGTGATGCCCTTTGCCGATGAGGCCGAGGCGATCACGCTGGCCAATGACAGCACGTATGGCCTGTCCGGATCGGTCTGGACGCGCGACATCGGGCGCGCCATGCGCGTGGCCCGGGCCATCGAAACGGGAAATCTCTCCATCAACTCCGGCAGCAGCGTTCATCTGGAAGCACCCTTCGGCGGAGTGAAGCGGAGCGGCATCGGTCGTGAGCTTGGCCTCGCCGCCCTCGATCACTACACGGAGTGGAAGACGGTCTACATTGACATCGGTGGTTGAGGAATCGATGAAATGGCGAATGCGATGATGCAGGGGCGGATCGACACGGACACGCTCAAGCGGATGGTGGCCAACGATGAGATCGATACCGTCATCGCCACCTTCCCCGACATGTACGGCCGGCTGGTCGGCAAGCGGATCACCGGACGCTTCTTCGTCGACGAAGTGATCAGCCACGGCATGCACGCCTGCGACTACCTGCTGGCCTGCGACATGGACATGGAGCCGGTGCCCGGCTACGCCTTCACCAGCTGGGCGAAAGGCTATGGCGACTTCCGCCCCATGCCCGACTTCACCACGCTTCGCATTGCCTCCTGGTTGCCGAAGACCGCTCTGGTGCTCTGCGATGTGTACCAGGACAAACGCGATGCGCTGGTTCCTCTGGCCCCTCGCAGCCTGCTCAAACAGCAGCTGTCCCACGCCGACGAGATGGGGTTCAGCGCCATGGCCGCGTCGGAGCTCGAGCTCTACGTCTTCAAAGACTCGTATGAGACCGTGGCCGAGAAAGGCTTCATCAAGGCCACGCCGATCGGCCGCGTCATCGAGGACTACCACATCCTTCAGGGCACCAAAGAAGAGTTCCTGATCGGGGCGATCCGCTCGCATATGGAGCGGTCCGGCGTGCCCATCGAGTCGAGCAAAGGGGAATGGGGACCGGGGCAGCAGGAGATCGGACTCCGCTACACCGACGCGCTGGAGATGGCCGACCGCCACTCGATCTACAAACACGCGGCGAAGGAAATCGCCTATCAGCTCGGGCACTCCATCACCTTCATGGCCAAGTGGGACGAGCGCTACGCCGGCTCGAGCTGCCACATCCACATGAGCCTGTGGGACCGCAAAGGGAAGAAGCCGCTGTTCGCGGGCGACGACCGCCTCGGCGACATCGAGTGCTCCAAGACCTTCCGCTGGTTTCTCGGCGGCTGGATGAAGCACATCCGCGAACTGTTCGCCTTCTTCGCCCCGTATCCGGCTTCGTACAAGCGCTACGTGGCCGGTTCGTTCGCGCCGACCGGCATCGCCTGGAGCTACGACAACCGCACCGCCGGCTTCCGCATCGTCGGCGAAGGATCGTCACTGCGCATCGAATGCCGCGCGCCCGGCGCCGACGCCAACGTGTATCTCGCGTTCGCAGCGACCCTCGCCGCCGGACTCGACGGCGTGCGGAATCACATCGAGCCGCCGCCGGCATTTGAAGGCGATGTGTACGGCGCCGCCGGACTCCCGCAGATGCCACATTCTCTCAATGAGTCCATCGAGGCTCTCTCCCACAGCACCTGGGCCCGCGAGGCGCTGGGGGAAGACATCGTCGATCATTACCTTCACTTCTTCCGCACCGAGCAGCGCAAGTTCGATTCCGTGGTCACCGACTGGGAACGCCGCCGTTACTTCGAAATGGCTTGAGGCAACAGCAAGGAGATGCCATGAGGCTCAAGGATAAAGTCGCGTTGATCACCGGAGGCGCCAGCGGCATCGGCAAGGAATCCTGTTTGCTCTTCGCGCGCGAGGGCGCGAAGGTCGTGGTGGTCGATCTGAAGAAGGAAGCGGCCGATGCGACTGCAATCGAAATCCAGAAGGCTGGCGGAGATGCGAAAGGCTTTGCCGCCGACGTCTCCAAAGCAAAGGACGCCGAGGCGATGGTGCGCTTCGCCGAGGAGACCTACGGAAAACTCAACATCGTGTTCAACAACGCCGGGGTGTTCCACGCGGACGACAATTCGGTGACCGACACCTCCGAAGCCATCTGGGACATGGTCATCAACGTGAATCTCAAAGGCGTTTTCCTGGGGTGCCAGTACGCGATCCCGGCGCTGCAGCGTGCCGGCGGCGGCTCCATCATCAACACCGCCTCGTTTGTGGCCATCCTGGGCGCGGCTGCACCGCAGATCGCTTACACCGCGAGCAAAGGTGGCGTGCTGGCCATGACGCGGGAGATCGCCGTCGAATTTGCGCGTCAGAATATCCGGGCGAACTCGCTCTGTCCCGGACCGGTGGAGACGCCGCTGCTGGCGCAGCTCCTCTCCGATCCGGCCCGGCGGCAGCGGCGGCTGGTGCACATCCCCATGGGCAGGTTCGCCCGGCCAGAAGAGATGGCCAACGCCGCGCTGTTCCTTGCCAGCGATGAGTCGTCATTCGTGACGGGAACGTCCTTCCTGGTCGACGGGGGAATCAGCGCCGCGTACATCACGCCCGAGGGAGAGCCACTCAAGGCGTAGCCTTTCGCTTGCCGGCTGGAAGCCGGCGGACCGACCGGCCGGCAGGGATGCCGGCGTTCCAAAGGTCTGCGTTGCGCGGAATCGTTCGCAATGGCCCGGGCGTTTCAGCCTGCGTGGCCTACGATCCTGGATCCAATACCCGCGCCGCCGTGCTTGCTGCATCGCTGAGTCTCGAGCCGCCAGCGATCGTCCCTCTCGCGCTGCCGGTGCCAGCGATCCGTCGGGTCGTCGCTCGGCAGAAACCGCCGCTCCATCTCGACGCCGCCATTCACCGCTACCGGATCGAGCGCATCGATCCCGACGAGGTCGGCAGCGGATTCTCCACGAGAGGAGACGAGCCCTTCATCGCTCGCCTCGACGCAGAGCATCGCGTGGTGGTGATCGACGAGCCGGCGGGCGGGCGTTTCTGCCGCACCGCCGAACGCCGGCATCGTCGCTGACCGGGAGAGGCTCGACTTACTTCGAGGCCTTGATCTCGATCGATCCGTTGGTCGTATGCAGGCGCAGCTCCGGCCCGCCGCCGTTGATCGTTCCTCGAAGGGAGCGATGACCGGTGTCGGTCGTGCTCACCGGGAGATCGGTGGTGATCGATCCGTTGGTGGTGCTGGCGTCGACGTTTCCGGAAAAGCGGCGTGGAAGGCTTAACGTGATGCGGCCGTTGGTCGTCTCCGCACGCACATTCTTTCCCGGTGTGACTTCCAGCATCTCCGCTCGAATGGCGCCGTTGGTCGTTTCCGCATCGAGCGAGCCACCGCACTGAACCAGTTCCAGGTGCCCGTTGGTCGTCTCCAGGTGATGCTGGCCATGAATGTCCGTGAGGTCCATCGCTCCGTTAGTGTTTTCCAGAGAGAGGTTCATCGATCGCGGAACGGTCACTTCATAGGTCACGGATAGATTCACGCTGGTACCAGCGATCCACTCCATGATCCCGTTGCTGGTCTTGGGATAGCGGGTGTTGACCTTCAGGCCTCCATCCATTGCCGCAGTCTCGATCTTCAGCGAGACCAGCCCCTGTTTCGCGGCATCCGCGTCGCGGCTCTCGGCGCGCTTCTGCGCCTGGATGCGCACGCGCGGCTGATTCCAGGAATGCACCGTGATGCGACCGTTCGTGTTGACCAGGCTGACCAGGGCCCCCGGACGAACCTCGAACGTTCGATCGAATGTCTCGGTGAGCGTCTCGGCACTCGCGGCGGCGGCAGCGATGGTCAGAAGCACTGCGATGGCGGATCGTTTCAACATGATGGTTCCTCCGTGCGGCGTCACGGAAATGCAGCCCGCAGCCGCCCCAGGGATGACTACGCACCGTGCCGTGCGAGGTTGCAGCGAATCGTGGCTTCAGCGGTCACACGTCCACAGCCGCGAAGGCCACTCCGGAATGCGGGCTACAATCGCCGCCTGTGAACCGGAGCTGGGCAGCCCCCTCCCTTTTCGCGATGCTCGGTCTGGTCGTTCTCGTGGCCAGCCTCCGTGCCCGAGGTCCAAACCCCGCTCCGGCCAACGCGCCGGACGCTCAGTTCTCGGCGATGCGCGCGCTCACGTTGGAGCACAGCCTTCTGTCCGGCGTCGGGCCGCACCCGGTGGGCACTGCCGCACATGAAACCGTTCTCCAGCGGATCGAATCCCACTTCAGGACTCTCGGCTACGAAGTCCAGATCCAGCGAACGTTCGGGTGCAACGCCTATCTCATGTGCGCCCCGGTCGAGAACATCATTGCCCGCCGCTCCGGTGAGGCGGGGCAGGATTCGCTGCTCATCGCCGCCCACTACGACTCGGTGCCGTCCGGACCCGGCGCCTCCGATGATGGCGTCGGCGTCGCGGCCGTACTGGAAACGGCCAGAGCTCTGCGCGGGGAACGACTCCGCAATCCGATCGTCTATCTCATCACCGACGCCGAAGAGTCGGGGCTGATCGGAGCGGAAGCATTCATGAGCGAGCCGGACCTGCGCCGGCAGTCGGCTGCTGTGATCAACGTCGAAGCCCGAGGGACCAGTGGTCAGAGTTTCCTGTTCGAGACCAGCTCGCGAAATGAATGGCTGGTGCGGCTGCTGGCTCGCACCCTGCCCCGTCCGGATACCAGCTCGCTCTTCTTCAACATCTACGAAATGCTTCCCAATGACACCGACATGACGGTGTTCAAGCGGGCCGGTCTGGTGGGAGTCAACTTCGCAAACATCGGCGGTGTCGCGCGCTATCACACCCCGCGGGACGATCTGGCACACGTGACGCCGAGCACTCTCCAATCGCACGGGGATCACATCCTGGCCACCGCCCGCGCACTGGGCAACGCAGACCTGCGTCAGACCAGCGCAGGAAACGCGGTGTGGTTCGACGTGCTCTCCACGTTTCTCGTCTGGTGGCCGGCGGCGTGGTCGCTGCCAGCGTCCATCCTGGCCCTCCTGATCCTCCTGGTGGCCATGGTCATCCGCTTTCGCGACTCGGCCATGCCCGGCGGCGGCGCCACACTCGGCGTGTTTTCTTTTTTCCTCTCGACACTCGGAGCGTTCGCAATCGGCCTCCTGGCGAACTGGCTTGCCGGAGTGCGCTCGCACGGAGTGGCGGTGGTGGCGCAGCCCGGTCCGGCGATCGTGGCCATGTGGCTGATCGGCGCCGCCATCGCCATCATGGCCGCCAGGAAGTTCCACCACGAAAGCGGATTCGACGGACTCTTCCTCGGTCATGCCATCTGCTGGTCGGTGGTGAGCATCGTTCTGGCCTTCGTACTTCCAGGCGCGACCTACCTCACTCTGGTCCCTGCCATGACCTGCGCCATCCTGGCCACCCTGCGGGCGTCCCTCGGACTGTCAGACGTCGTGGTGACGCTGGTGGCCGCGGGTGTCGCTGCCATCCTGATCTTTCCACTTTCGCTCACGCTCTACGACGCTCTCGGCGGTCCGGCCCTCCCGGTCATTGCGCTGCTGGTGGCCATGGTGACCACCACATGGTCCCCGTTGATTGCGGGCGCCGAACCTCTCCACCGCGCCCTGGTCAGCTCATTCCTCGTGGCCGCTGTGCTGTTCGTTGCCATGGCAAACGCGATCCCTCCCTACACTTCCGAATCGCCCCGCCACGTGTCGGTGCGCTATTTCGACGACGGGACCCCTCGATGGCACACCGAGGCTTTGCTTCCGGCGATGCGCGGGATCGTTCGTTTTGAGGCAGTGCCGCGTTCGTTATTCGAATGGCTGAAGGTGCCGTCCAGGGTTCTGGCAGCTCCCGCGCCGGCGCTGGCTCTGGTGCCACCCGAAGTTCGCGTGCTCGCTGATGAGCGCAGCGCCAGCGCGCGGCGACTGGTCTTGCGAATCGCTTCTCCGCGTCACGCACAACGCGTCTCGCTGGCCTTCCGGGTCGCCTCACTCAAATCGATCCGGGTGAACGGCGTCAGCCCCCCTCCCCGACCTGCGAGATTCCGCGATGCGCTGGCGAAAGGGTGGCATCAGGTGGCCATTCGCGGAGCGTCTGAAGCGGTTCTGGATCTCACGATCGGACCGAAGGATGCAATCGAAGCGGTGATCATCGACCTCTCCTACGGCTTACCACCAGAAGGAGCCGCGCTGGCCGCCGCTCGCGACGGATCGAATGCCGTGCCCGCGCACGAAGGCGACACCACCACCGTGCTGCGAAGACTCCGGATTTGATGAACCGAAGCTCGGAGGTTCCGGCATCCCCTCCCCCGCTGCCGGAGACCAAGCCCTGGCGCCTTTCGTAGCGCTTCGCGTCACTCCCGGCTCAGAATTCGCCCCGAAACGAAAACGGCCCGCCGGGTTGGCGGGCCTTGCGAGATCGAAATTAAGGGGTTACGGCTTCTTCTTTTTCGCGGGCTTTGGCTTCGCTTTGGCGGAAGCCGGCTTCTTTTCCTTGGCTTCCTTCTTCGGGGCGGCTTTTTTCGCGGCCGTCTTTTTCTTCGGGGCCTCGTCGGTATCGCCGTCGTCGGTGTCGGTGTCGGCCTTGGGGGCTTTTTTCGGAGCGGCTTTCTTCGTGGATGACTTTACCGGGGTCTCGGCGGCGTCGTCGCGGGAATCCGGCTCGTAGCCCATGAATTCGAGAATGGCCATCTCCGAGGCGTCACCGCGACGAGGTCCGATCTTGATGATGCGGGTGTAGCCGCCCGGGCGCTCGGCGAACCGGGGGCTCAGGACAGTGAACAGCTTTCCGAGCAGCCCGTTGTCGGCAATGATCCGGGCAGCCTGACGGCGGTTGTGCACGTTGTCGGTTTTTCCGAGGGTGATCAGGCGCTCGATCTGGGGACGGAGCTCCTTCGCCTTCGGCAGGGTGGTGATGATGCGTTCGCGATCGATCAGCGAGGCGAGCTGGTTGCGGAACATCGCCTTACGATGCGCGCTCGTTCGCCCCAGCTTTCGGTTGACCATTCCGTGTCTCATGGTGACTCGTCCTTCCCATCCTCGAGGCCAGCGGAGGAATCGATCCTCCGCTGCC
>JBDSGC010000208.1:0-6708 GCA_039919215.1 Thermoanaerobaculia bacterium
CCAGAGCCTCTCGGTTAGCGCTGGTGTAGTTGAGCGCATACGCGTGCTCACGCCAGGCGTCGGCGACCAGAGGTTGCAGCCCGGGCGTCTGCGCAGGAAGCGCCGTCACCACGCGCACCGCCAGACGGGTCAGCTCGACTGCATCGAGCGGTGAGGAGAAGTTGAAACGATCGGTGGCCACGACCATTTTGCGCACCAGCCCCGCCGTGTGCCATTCCGGATGCTGATCGAGCCTGGCCGCCCATTCTTCCCGCGGACCGGCCAGGAGAAGGACGACGTTCGAGTCGGCGGCTGCATCCTCATCCTGGATCCGTGCGGCGGCGGTACGCAGAAACGCCAGCGTCTCCAGTCGAGGGGCTGATTCGATCGGACGGGCATCCCAGACCGAGGCGTCCTCGAGCAGATCGACAGTTTCCCGCAAGGATCCGAGTGTCTGGCGGCACAGTCCGCAGCTGCGCAGGTGCACATCGGCGTCCACTCCCTCAGAAGGCTCATCCAGGAATGCCGCCAGCACCTCTTCGTCGTAATGCTGCTCGATCATCATCGTTTCACCGCCGTGATGTTGAAGTAGATCTCCCGGACCCGCTTCAGACAGTTATGAATCAACTTCTCCGCGTATCTGGTGGTGGTCTCCAGTTCACGCGCGACGTCAGGGGCCGACCGCCCCTCGTAGTAATGAAGGTACAAAGTCTCCCGACAGCGGTCCTGCAGATACTCCAGCGCCTGCCGCATGGTGATGCTCATGGCGAAACGGTCCGCGATGCCCTGCGAACGGGGATCGCCATGATCGTCAAAGTCTTCCGGCAGACTCTCGGTCCGCGATTGCCCGCGCCAGTAGTGACGGCTGGCGTTGCACGTAGCCGCCACCAGCCACGCCCGGATGTTCTCCACCTTGGTAGTGGTGGTCATGAGCGACACGAACACTTCCTGGATCAGCCCTTCGGCGTCAGACTCCGGCACGCGGAACTTGCGACAGGCGATATGAAGGAGCAAAGATCGGTGCTTTACGTAGAGATCGCCGATCTCTGAAGAGGGAGGAGCCGCCGATCCACGCTTTGCAGGAACCGGATCGGTCGTCGCGATTGCTGCCGCGGGCATGCTGGACGAGCCTTCGAGCACGTTCGGATCAAGCACGACGCTTTCTCTCCTACAAACCGCTTACGGTGTTTCGTTTCGTTAATTATGGATAGTCCACGAACCATACCCTGAACACCCGGCGGCATAGAGTCCGCGTCGCCTTCATTTGGCCGGCGCTTGTGATGCTATTCTCCCCGGTCGCTCCACCGCCACGGAAGGATCTCTCATGAACTCTGAACAGCTCGCCAGCAGCGTCCATCGATTGTGGGAAGAGTCCATCATCCCCACGCTGGAGCAGTACATCCGCATCCCGAACCAGTCCCCTCTTTTCGATCCCGCCTGGAAGCGCAACGGGCACATGGATCGCGCCGTGACTCTGGCCCGAGGCTGGGTGGAAAGCCAGCAGGTTCCCGGCCTGCGGATCGAGACGGTCGAATCGGAAGGTCGCACGCCTCTTCTATTCATCGAAGTGGACGGAGACGAAGCTTCGACGGTGCTCATGTACGGACATCTCGACAAGCAGCCGGAGATGGTGGGCTGGGAGAAGGGGCTGGGGCCGTGGACTCCGGTCATTCGTGACGGCCGGCTGTACGGTCGCGGTGGCGCTGACGACGGCTACGCAATCTTCGCCGCCATCGGCGCCATCAAGGCCTTGAAGCAGCAGAACGTGGCGCATTCGCGCATTGTGGTGATCATCGAATGCTGCGAAGAAAGCGGCTCGATCGATCTGCCTGCGTACATCGAAATGCTTTCCGATCGAATCGGGACTCCCCGGCTGGTGATCTGCCTCGACAGCGGCTGCGGAAACTACGAACAGCTCTGGATGACCACATCGTTGCGGGGATCGATCGTCGGCAACCTCACCGTGCAGGTTCTCAGCGAAGGAGTGCATTCCGGCGACGCCAGCGGAATCGTCCCCTCCAGCTTCCGCATCCTGCGCATCCTTCTCGACCGTCTGGAGGACGCCCGGACCGGCGCCATCATTCCGAAATGGCTTCACAAAGACGCTCCGCCGCATCGGCTGGCCGAAACGAAAGAAACCGCGCGCATCCTCGGGGATGAGGTTCACAGCAAGTTCCCGTTCCTGGAGGGCATGCATCCCGTTGCCAGCGACAACCTCGAGTTGCTGCTCAACAGGACCTGGAGACCGGCGCTCGCCTACACCGGCCAGGACGGCATGCCCGATCTCGTCCAGGGCGGCAACGTCCTGCGCCCGCAGACCTCCCTCAAACTCTCCCTGCGCATCCCGCCGACACTCAACGCCAAAGACCTCGACGCCAGGTTGAAGGACCTGCTGGAAAGCGATCCCCCATACGGTGCGAAGGTGACCTTCGAACCGGAGAAGGGAGGGGGGGGATGGGAGGCGCCAAAGACTGATCCCTGGCTGGAACAGGCCGTCGACGAGGCGTCGAAGCGTTTCTTCGGAAAACCTGCCGCCACCTGGGGTGAAGGTGGATCCATCCCGTTCATGGGCATGCTCGGAGAGCGCTTCCCTCAGGCCCAATTCCTGATCACCGGCGTCCTGGGACCGCACAGCAACGCGCATGGCCCGAACGAGTTTCTCGACCTGCGCACCGCCAGGAACGTGACCGCCTGCGTGGCCAGCGTGATCGAACAGGAAGCAAAAAACCGCACCTGAGGCCGGCACGGCCGGCGGCGTTGGTTCGCCAAGCGTCCGTCACGATTTTCGCCGCAGCGGCGTCCACTCGGACGTTCTGAGCGAAGCGAACGTAGCGCGGGCATCCTTGCCGGCAGTGGCGTCGGCTTCCAGCCGCCGCTGGTCGGCGAGATCCTGCGGGCAGGATGCCGGCGCTTCGAAGGAAGCCAATTCCCCGATCAGCCGTGACGTGCCGACCAGATCCTTCAGCGCACACTAGGAGCCTGCGCGGCAGAACTTCCTAGAGCGTGATCTTGACGGAGCCTTGGGCAACCAGCGCCGCCGGCCGTGCCGGCCTAGTGATGCCCGGCGTACGTCTTCTCGCCGGCCTCGATGCGAATCTTCAAACGATTCTGCGGCGGCGGAAGAGGGCAGGTCGCAAACGGGGTGAATGCGCAGGGCGGGTTGTAGGCGCGATTGAAATCGACGATGGTTCTTCCGTCCGCGTCGGCCGGCGAAGCGTAGAGATACCGCGCTGCTCCGTACGTCTCCTTCCCCGCCGTTCCGTCCTTGAAGATGAGGAACAGGTCCTTCTCCCCCTGCTCCAGAATCGGATCAAGGCGCACGGTCTGCCCTTGTAACTCGAAGACCAGCGCGCCCGGCGAGACCTCGTCGCTGGTCATCCCCAGAACATTCGTGATGGGGATCTTTCGGGGAGGGTCATAGGGCTCGAATCGCGCCGCCACGCGCCAGGATGGGTCGAAGGGAAAGTAGTCGAGGCCGACAAATTGCCTGCGAGGCTCGCTTTGGGGATCGCGTGCACGGACCCCGTATCGTTGCCCCTGCAGATCGCCTCGCTTGATGGCGGTGAAGGAAAGCGAACCGCTGCGAACCACCGTGGGCCCCTTGCCGTCGGTGTCATCCCGCAGAGTCCTCGCCGAGGTTACCGGCTGGTTCGCAATCGTGAATCCGGCGTCGGGCTGCAAAATGACCTGGCCGTCCTGCAGACTCACGTGCGCGGTGCGGGGCGGGATGGTGGGCAGCGCAACGTCGTTGGTCCCTTCCGCGAGCCAGAAGAGTCCGACGAGGCTCAACCATCCGTCGGGAGCGGTGAGCCGGGCCAGGCGGGTGGCCTTCCACGTCTCGTTCTGGACCTGCAGTGCGCCATCCTCGGCCGGTCTTCCCGCCTCGTCCGTGCGCGCCGGACCTTCGTAGCGACAGGCAATCAGCAGCAGGAGCAAGGGCAGGAATCGCTTCATGCGCGATAGGATACGCGGACCGTGGTTTCGAAATGTAGCGGACGTGTGTCCAACCACCATGAGCAACGTTGCGCCTTTCCGCACTTCGCGTCCGGAGCCTGAGCCGGTGGACGCAAATTGCAGAGATGAACGAACACTTCTGACTGCCATCCGGACAGGAGATCGCAGCGCGGCAGAGGAGATGGTCGAGCGCACGTACTCCGCCGTATACGCCTCCCTGTGCCGGCTTTGTGGCGATCGCGACCTCGCCTCGGATCTGACGCAGGAGACCTACCGCAAGGCGTGGCAGGCGCTGCCCGGATTCGACGGCCGTTCGCAGCTGTTCACCTGGCTGTATCGGATCGCCTACACCACGTTTCTCAATCACATCCGCACACCACGGCTGATGACCTCGCTCGATGAACCGGAAGCGCCGGAGATCGAAGACCTCAGTCCGGGGGCGGAAGAGGTTCTCGGCAGTCAGGAAGAAGCCGGTCTGCTGCGTGATGCGGTCCTCCGCCTTCCCGAGGATCTCCGCTTCACCGTCAGCGCGCACTTCTGGGGCGGTCTGGCAGTCAAGGAGATCGCGGGGATGGAGGGCATCACTACAGTGGCCATCCGGAAACGGCTGCACAAGGCGTTCACTCTGCTCGAGCAATCGCTCGACAAGGACCTTCGATGACACGCAATCGCAAAGCGGAGCTGCAGCGGAAGCTGGCCATCGCGCCTCTGCCCACTCCCCCATCCGAGCTCTCCCAGCGGATCAAAGATGAGATCCCGCGCGATCTTATGTTCAATGTCCCGAACGAGCGCGACCGGTTTCGCCGATCGGTCACCTTCGACATGCGGATCGCCGCGTCGATTCTGCTGCTGATTTCCGGGGCCTTCGCCGGCGTGCACTTTCTTTCACGACCAGAACCAGCGATGACCACGAACTCCCGCGCAGAGGCACCTGCATTCCGCGTGGCAGAGACGACGACCGGCCCTGCTGCGCAAGCCGCTCCGCTCCCATCCGCCGCTGCGGACAGTTCCGCGCGGATCCTCCCGGCAGCAGCCCCGCCATCGGCTCGTCTCATTCGCCGAACCAAAGAAGAAGCGGGCGCGCCCGCATTGATCGGGGAGATGAAAGCATCGGTTCCGGCGGGCGTGAGTGCACCCGATCTGAGCCCAAATCCCACCGCCCAATCGACCCTGGCCTCCGCCGATACGGCGACTGCGGCGGGGCTCCTGCAGCGGGCACCGGACGCGATTGCAGGACGCACGAATGCACCGCCCAAGGAAAAGGCTGATGATCAGCGAGAAGCCGGCAATCTCGTGATGGCAGACGCCGCGCACGAGGTTGCGCAGCCAACGGCGCCGCGGCAGTCCGTCGCCGCCCCCTCCTCCCGCGCGGAGACCAGTGTCAGGAAATCTGCGCGCAGCGAGCGGACAACCGGGAACGAGACCGGTTCTTTCGGGCGCGCCGAGGAGGCCTTGCGAAAGGACCAACGTCTGGACGCCACGGCGGCCGCTGCGTTCATCGAGCATTTCTCCGCTCCCACCGATCGACCGGCGCAACAACTGAGACTCGAGGCGGAAGCGATCGTTCTGCCCACGCTCGAGCCTCACGCCCTCTTCCTCCGGGTCTCCATCGACGCCCCTGCGGAACAGGGCGCCACCAGCCTCCAGGTGACCATCCCATCGTTGAAACCAGGGACTCCAGCGATCGCTCGTTCGATCGTTCCGGAACTTCGCGCCGCCGCATCCATGACCCGGGTCTTTCTGCTACCGCTAAGGCCCGGAACTGCGGCATCAGACTCGGTGGCCTTGGCCCGTCTGCAGTATCGCGACGCTGGCGGACGGGAACAGAGCCTGGAACGACGCATCGCCAGGGCCGACGTCCTGAAGTGGGAGAAGGCTTCGGCGCGAGGCCGGTCGGCGACGCTGGCCGCAGCGTTCATTGCCAGGCTCGAGGAAGGAAAGGCGGTCGCGCCGCTCGCTGCGCTGGCTCGCGAAAATGGCCTGGAGGAGCTCGCAGCGCTCATCGACGCGGCGAGCCGCTAGGAGCCTGCGCGGCAGAACAGGACCGAGCGAAACAGGACCAATAGGATTGATGGGACGAATGGGACCGAGCTCAATGGGTCCCTCTGTCCCGCCCTTCTAAGAAACCGTTCAATAGCGGCTTCGCACGCCCCCCGACAAGAGTCCTTCTCCCCGCACACGGGGAGAAGGTGCCGAAGGCGGATGAGGGGAACTCACGCGATGAAGAGAAGGATCCCTCATCCCCGCTTCGCGGACCTTCTCCCCGTGTGCGGGGCGAAGGACACTCGATGGAGGGGCTCGCGCTTCTCACCATCAATCGCTGTGCCTCGCGTCGTGCCGGCCTGACAGTCGCTGCTCCCGAAGGGGTCGATCTCCCCCTGGCACACTTTGTCGTGCATTGGCGCAGATTGTCGTGATTTGAGCGGCGTGCAATCAGCACCTCCGAGGTAGCTTCGCAGGCGGTCCGAATCCTCTGAGGAATGATCGTGTGAGAGTTGCGTCGCCCGTCGCAATCGCCGTGGCTGTTCCTCGGTGGGGAGGGCGTTTGCTCCCTGGCGTGAGGCGACCGAGGCCGCCTGTGAACAGGACGCTGCCGGCGATGCTGCTCGCACTGCTCGTAACTGCGCTGGCGGCTCCGCTCGCGGCGCAGACCGGCCAGTACGGCGAGAACTTTCAGCAGGTCACCCTCCACGAGGTTCCATCCGACTGGACCACGTCGCTGGCCGGTGCGACGCCGTCGGGCGAACGGGTGCGGGTGGTGCGCCAGCCGCCCAG